>JAGFXW010000045.1 GCA_017861495.1 Bacillota bacterium | reverse complement strand
TGGAGTCCCGTTATGAGATCTCCCTCGAAAGCTATATTAAAGTAATTAATATAGAAGCTCTGACCATGATTGAAATGGCGAAGAGACAAATTTTACCTGCTGCAATTAAGTTTGCAACCGATGTAGCTGCTTCCATCAATACAATTAAAGCTACCGGCGTGGTCGCTGATTTATCGGCGCAAACTGAATTATTGACCGAAGTTTCCTCCTTGACTGCAGCATTAAAGAAAAATATTGCAGTTCTGGAAGAAGCAAACGCCAAAGCTGCAAATGCGCACGGCGATACTTATGAACAAGCAGCCCTGTACAGATTTGATGTGTTTGAAAAAATGGCTGCATTGAGAGAAACCGCTGATGCTCTTGAGACATTGGTAGATGCCGAATTATGGCCGATGCCTACTTATGGCGAACTTTTGTTCAACATATAATTATTTGTCTGTAAGCTTGGCTGACTTATAAGCTGAGATTTTGCATACCGGCGGTTATGGATTGTGATGCAGAAAGCCCCCTTGGTAACAAGAAGTATGGTTAAAACATACCTGTTACCAAGGGGGCTTTTTTTCTGGAATTTTATCGAGGCAAAATAAAAATTATAAAAGGCAGGACAGAAGTGACTGTGGATAGTATTATTGAAGTATTAACCCTGGCTCCAGGTAAGTCAGACTCTTAATTTGGAGGATCTAGTAATGACTGATAGCAATCGAATGCTGCAAGGGATCTCTGCATCACCGGGCACTGTTTTGGGGAAGGCATATTGTTGTCTGAAAACAGTGGAGGCAAAACAGGCAACGATATCGCCCGACCAGGTGAATGGCGAAATTAACAATCTGTCAAACGCTATTCGAGAGGCTAAGAATGATTTAAAAGGAATATATGAAAAAGCATGCCAAGAGTTGCCTGCTGCGGAAGCGGCAATATTCGAAGTACATATGATGTTACTGGATGATCCGTCCCTGCTGGACATGATTCGGGCGAAAATATCCGAACAGGCTGCTTGCGCAGAGCAAGCGGTCTATGACACGATAGAATCCTACGCACAAAGCTTTAGCGAATTGCAAGACGAATATTTAAGCCAGAGGGCCAGCGATATCCGAGAAGTGGGCCGACGGATTATTTGCAAACTTTCCGGACAAAATGAATCCGAATTGATAGGAGAAGAAGCAAGAATTCTTGTGGCAGAAGATTTGGGACCGGCTGAAATGCTGCAGCTTGACAAGGCAAAATTGCTGGGAATTATTACAGAAAAAGGAACAAATACGAGCCACGTTGCTATATTGGCTCGTATTTTAGGAATCCCTTGCGTTGTAGGGGTGCCTGATATCACTTCGATTGCGCGAAGTGGAATGACGATGGCCATGGATGGGGCAGCCGGTACGGTAACCATTGAGCCTGATCAGAAAAAAACACGCGCTGTTCTGGAACTTGCTTCATTGGAAAAAAGAAGGAACGCAACATTACAAGAATTGATTGACAAGCCATCCGTTACGCAAGATGGAAAATATATTGACTTGTGGGTGAATATTGGACACCCGCAGGAGGCTGTGGAAGCGTTCCAACTGGGAGCGCAGGGAATTGGCCTGTATCGCACAGAGTTTTTGTTTATGGATCGTCCGGATTTTCCCCGTGAAGAAGAGCAAGAACTGGCCTATCGGCAAGTATTGGCTGCCATGCAAGGGCGGCCGGTCGTTGTTCGAACTATTGACATAGGGGCCGATAAAACAGTACAATACCTCAGTATGGACAAAGAAGAAAATCCATTTCTTGGCGTACGGGGTGTTCGATTATGTCTAAAAGAAAAAAGTTTATTTAAAACCCAATTGCGTGCGTTATTAAAGGCATCTACGGCCGGTAATCTGTGGATAATGCTTCCTATGGTTACTATTATGCAAGAAATCAGGGAATGTAAACGAATACTGGCAGAAATCCGCCTTGAACTGAAACGGGACAATATTCTTGTTGCAGAGAATGTTAGGCTAGGCATCATGGTCGAAACACCGGCGGTTGCCCTGATGGCAGATTTGTTTGCGAAAGAAGTGGATTTTTTTAGTATTGGAACGAACGATTTAGTGCAATATACGATGGCATCCGATCGCCAGAACCAGGCATTGGCGTATTTGAATGATCCGCTCAATCCGGCGGTCACAAGATTAATCGAGACAACCGTCCAAGCTGCGAAAAAGCAGGGGATACCCGTGGGGATGTGCGGTGAAATGGCTGGCAACCCAAATTATACTGAACATTTATTGCGAATTGGACTTGATGAATTGAGTATGTCGGCAAGTTCTTTATTGCCGGTGAAAGAAAAGATACGCAGTTTATAAGGATATAACGCGTTAATTTTGTATTTTTCACAATTTCTTCGCAAAATTTTCACATTTTTTTGCTATACTTGCTTGGTAAACATATTAGGGGGAATATCTTTGGCGTATCTTTCGTATCTCATTGTTATTGTTTGTATAGGCGCATTGTATTTTTTGGCGCGCCGGATCGCTGGACTATCGTCCGAACAACAAGATTAATTGGTTAGTTCTATAGGGGTGCGCTGCCTGTTTTCTGGCATAGTGCGCTAAGCGGCCAATAATAAAGAAGTATCCATCTATCTCGGATGGATACTTCTTTATTATTGATCTTTTAAAGCCGTGGATTATTTTCTAAAAAATCGAGAATACTTTTTGCAGTAGGCGGACACCCGGAAATATGTTTGCTGCAATGCTTGGTGCATGAACCGATCCCCAAGCCTTCCAAGGTTTTGCCGCGAAAGCCCTGGCCGATATGTATGGGTCCTTTTATTGATGATAGCTTATTTTTTTCGCGGAGTCTTTGCAATGCGTGGATCAAACTTCCATAACAAGCGGAACAGGCCTGGTCCGCAGATACTTTTTTTGCTAATTCTTTGGCTTTATTCGAGGGGATAAAGGAACGGTTGTTTTTCAAATCAATATCATGTTCGGTTAGTATTGCTTGCGCAAGATTGCTGCTTCCGACCCCCATCTGTTCGGCGATTGGGATATATTCGATTTCATCCTTTGAATAACCGATCAGGGAAGCGCAGTAAGTATCAATCATCACGGGATCTTTGCCGACAATGATTCGATCCATATGGACCGGATTACCACCTTCTTCAAAGGTAAGATCGCCTGAAATTGCATCAACGATGATTAAACCGGGAGGGAATACCTTCCCTAAATATCCGATTGGTTTACTAAGGCCTAAAGAATGAAAGCGTCTTTTTTCTGTGTCGGGAATGCAACCTTTTAAATTTTTTAAAGCGCAAGTAAACAAGGTTTGGCAGTGCGCTTTTAATACCGGAATATTGATCAAAAAGTCGGTTTGCAAGGGTTTATTGCAGATTTTAAAATTAAGCTCGCCAATTTGCTTGCTTTGAGTTGAATCCTCTTTTAGATCGTATAGAGGAACGTTGTATTTTTGCGAAAGTTTATCGTAACCGCACACGTTGAACGCTCTTTTTGTATTTTCGCCAACCCATGAGCTTTCCATGATCGATATGTTATGAAACCCATGCTTCTTTAAATAACGAATAACGCCTTCGACAAGAGCCGGCGTGGTAGTAGCGCCTTGTTCGCATGGTTTGGCGACGACCAAATTTGGTTTGATGGCGATGTTGGTATCCGGTTTTAATTCTTTGGCGAGTTGAATTTTTTCCAATACCTGATAAATCATTTTGCCAGGATCCGTACCATAAATGATATCAATGTGGTTCACGTGGATGCCTCCTATAACCTATATAACAAAATTCCGGCTGTACAAGGAACGATTCACTTGTTGATTGTGATTCGGTGCATGGAAACCGGGAACTGTGGATGGTATGATTTTACCATCTTATAATGGATGTTGCCACAGTAAAACTGCCGTAAAAAGTTTTTGTCGTGTATACAGGGTTGCTTTCGCCGCAATTACCGCAACAATTTGTTGTAACATACCGTGACAACAATCAATTGTAGAGTTAACCAAATAATAAATTTAATAATTCGAATTGTTCTGAAAAAATAATTGTATTATAATATAATTACAAATGAGTGGATCATGCGATGAGGAATAGTTGTTTATGTTTTTGGGCTTTAGCTAAACCGAGTAGCGCTTTCTAGCCGCGTGGATACAATTACTGCAATGTTGGCAAGGAACAGGTGTTTTGGAAAATTACGAAACGCTGTCGGAGCAAATTTGTTATGCGGAAAGGATGGTGTATTTATATGCCGTATGTGTGTGAACCGTATAAGAATGAAATTGCTGGTTTACAAACGGAGAGGAAAGAGCTTGAGGAGCAACTCAAGACTGCCGGAGCCGACGAAAAGGCTGGAATCCTTGCGAGAATTGCGGAGATTGATCATGAATTGCCGGGTCTACAGCAAAGCCTTGCAGACTGTCTGGCGCACCCTGAACATTTTAAAGATGTTGCCGACCCTGGCGATCCACGGAAACATTGAAGAATTATATCGGTTTTGACCAATATTTTTCCTTCCAGCAGAGCAGTTTGTTGGAAGGATTTTTATTTTATATTATTTGTGCTTAATTTCACAAAAAACAGTTGACAGAAAATATAATGCGTTATAAAATTTAGTCCTGATGCCAAGTAGAGTGCTTTACGATTAAATTTTATTATACTTTCGCACGTCAGATACGCTGTAGCTTTTTCGGGTATTTATTAAAAAAGTTATACATCCTAATTAATATTTTCTCAATTATCAAAAAATTAACCGTTAAACCGTTTTGAAGGAGTGAAACAATGAAAAAAGGGGATATTATTTGGCTTGCCGCACTTGCCGTTGTTGTACTGCTGTTGGTTTGGCCGGTAACGCATGAACAGGTTGTGAATGGAACACGGCAACATCCTCTGATTGCCGGATTTATTAAGTTTTTTATTCTTGCTTCGATGGGTGATCTTTTATCCATGCGAATTGTTAGCGGGCAATGGCAAAAACCAGTAGGCTTTGTCTATCGGGCCATCGTGTGGGGGATTATCGGAACTACTATTGCCGTTTTTTTCGAGGTGAACGGGAAAGGAGTTGCAGCTGCCATTAGTGCTGGAGTACTGCCGATTAGCCACGGAAATTTGGATAAGATTATTGCTGCCTTTTGGGTTAGTTTAATTATGAACGCCACTGCCGGTCCAATGACCTTGATTTTTCATCGGTTTACTGATACGTTTTTTGATTTGGCAGAAGGAAAATTTTCTAACTTTGGTTCTGTAAGTGCGAAAATGGTTGTTCGACATATTGATTGGCAAGAATTTATGTGTTTTGTTTTTAAGGTCCAGATGTTTCTTTGGCTGCCGGTCCATACCGTGGTTTTTCTGTTGCCGCCGGTATACCGCGTTCTTGCTGCCGCTGCGCTTTCGGTCATCTTAGGAGCAGTTTTGGGTTATGGCAAAAGACGGAGTAATATGGCAAAAAATCAGACTGCGGCCTGATGTAGCGGCCTGATGTAATGGAAGGAAAAAGATGCATAGTTTGATGGCAGCGTAACTTTCTTACCGCAAATGAGCCGCTTAAGATTTTGGATATCGCTTGGACCCGGTAAAATGTTGACATGAACGAAGAAACGGTGTATTTTAATTGGGAAGTATCATGTCCTATAGATAAGGTTCCTGTTATCACCCGCAGTAATGCGGCAGGCGAAAAAGCAAGGGAAGAACTCTGGAAATAGTAAAGGAGATGGAATTCTAAATGGCGTGTGGCGGACAGTCAGGTTGTTCACAAAATCAAGCGAATGAGCAAACAAACAGAATCAATGAATTTTTGCAACGGGTAGATAATAAAATCGTGGTTATGAGTGGTAAAGGCGGTGTTGGTAAGAGCACCGTTGCAGCTAACTTGGCTGTATTCCTGAGCAACCAGGGTTATAAAGTCGGTTTGCTGGACGTAGACGTGCATGGTCCGAGCATTTCCGGGCTTTTTGGAATTACCGGGCTGAAATTAAATGTGATTGATGATCAACTTCAGCCCCATTCTTATACGGACAATCTAAAAGTAGTATCTATTCAAGGTTTGTTGGATGATCCGGATTCTCCTCTCATCTGGCGTGGACCGGTAAAAATTGGTATGATACGTCAATTTTTATCGGATGTGAATTGGGGAACGTTAGACTTCTTGATCATTGACAGCCCGCCGGGAACCGGTGATGAACCGCTGACCGTTTCGCAAACGGTTACAGGCTGCCAGGCAGTCATCGTTACAACGCCGCAAGAAATTGCTTTGGCGGATGTGCGTAAATCGATTCAATTTTGCCAGACGGTTAAGATGCCAGTCGCAGGCATTATTGAAAACATGAGTGGGTTTGTTTGCCCGGATTGCGGCAATACGCATGAAATCTTTAAAAGCGGCGGTGGGGAAAAAACCGCTGCCGATGCCAATATTCCGTTCTTAGGGAAATTGCCGATTGATCCCGGTGTAGTGACTGCCGGTGATGCAGGACAAGCGATTGATAGTTTAACCAGCCGAACAAAAGAGAACATGCAGGGAATTGTTGATCAGCTTCTTAAACAATTGGGGAACAAACAGTAAGGAATACGAAACGGAAATTGCATATCAGTTTGTAAGCGAGCGTAATAGGCCGGCAGGATAATTAGTGTTATCTTGCCGGTTTTTATTTATAGGTTACTAGCATTTATCATTATAATTACTATAGTTATTAGTGATAAAAACATATTGCAAATAAAATAAACTTAATTGTATAATTAAATTATGTTGTTTTGGTTAGTTTGCGTTAAGTTTAGTTTGGCTCGTGTGTAACTAGGCAATCGGGCTTCGAAATTGGATGAACAGGGGGCTGTATTCATTGAAGAATAATGTACGTCGTTTTGGCAGGAAGCGAAAAATAATCGAAACAATTATGGGGTTAGGCATTGCAATTCTCTTATTATTTATGGCTGGATGTGGAAATAGTACCAACCAAGCCCGAAAGGCGCCGCCACCGCCAACTGAACTTAATGTTTTTGCGGCGTTGGGCTTGAAGGATGCTTTATTGGATATACAAAAAGACTATGAGGCAACGCATCCCAATGTCAAGATTGTGTATAATTTGGTGGCTACAGGGGTATTGCAGAAACAAATCAGCCAAGGTGCAGCGGCTGATGTATTCATTACGGCAGCTGCGAAAAACATGGATGATATGCAAGCACAAAAATTTATTTCTGCGAAATCCCGGCGGGACATCGTAAGTAATGAACTCGTGCTGATTGTGCCCAAAGAATCTACTTTAGATATGCATAGTTTTACTGATTTGGCAAACGGTGAAGTGAAACGGGTCGGAATTGGCGCGCCGGAGTCGGTACCGGCTGGACAATATGCTATTGATGCAATGAATTATCTGGGAATTTGGGATCAAGTGAAGGACAAAGCAGTCCAGGCGAAAGATGTTGTTACGATCCGATCTTATGTAGAGACCGGAAATGTGGAAGCCGGCATCGTTTTTTATACTGTGGCGGCAACCAGTGACAAAGTAAAAGTAGTTGCAACTGCCCCGAAAGGATCACATGAGGCAATTATTTTTCCCGGCGCGATGACAGCAAACAGCAAACAACCGCAAGCTGCGGAAGAATTTTTAAATTATCTCGTAGGCCCCGAAGCTCTGAAAATTTTTCAGAAATATGGTTTCAGTCAAGTGAAGTAAAAGAAAAATGGCCAGCCGCTCTTCTCGCCGAAGAGGGTGAGCCATTTTTTCTTTTAGCCTATTTGTGCAAACTTAATTTTTGCCAAGCCCAATAGTGTCTTTCCCAAGGAATTCATTTTGAGGGATAATTCTGCATTATCTATAGGAATAATATCACAAATGTCACGTGGAAAAAGTTGTAAACTAAAGAAGCGATCAATGAAAAATTAGAAGGTATTTTCATTGATTGAGCGAATAGAAACTTATGCGATTATGGAACGGTTCATAAGTTTATATGTTGTAACGGAGGCGAATTTATTACACGATGCAATTGCAATACCAAGAATTATATTCTCTTATCGAGTCAGGACTTCGACAATGTGATCAGCAGAAAAAACCCGTCCTGATTAGTCATGTTGCCGGTCTGGACAGCATTGATCCGCTTGCATTTTTTTTTGCGGCGGAAACAAGAAAGGAAAAAGAAATTGCTTACTGGGCGGATGCCGATGAAAAATTCATTATGGTCGGTGTTGGCTCCGTCTATGCGATTAAAGTGGAGGATAGCGGAACGGATCGTTTTGCGAGAATAGAAACCGAGTGGGCATCAATTGTGGCAAACAGCGTTCGATCTTCTCCCTGTGATGTTCCGCAAACTGGTTTAGTTTTGTTGGGCGGTGGTTCCTTTGATCCGATAAAGCCCCAATCCGAGCGATGGCGTAATTTTGCGAACGCTGAATTTCATCTTCCGCGGCTGCTCTTGACGCAAAAAGATAATGAAGCTTGGATTACCATGAATTTTCTGTTGCAAGGCAGCGAAAACCCGGTGGATCTCACGAAAAAACTATTGGCTGAATGTGAACGGTTTTTAACCAAAGGGGAATATCGGTTGTCGGCCAGAGAAAATTCGTTTGCCATAGAAGAAATTGACGTCGAGCGATGGAAACCTATGGTAGAATGTGTTGTGAAAAGCATATGTGATGGTGAAATTGAGAAGGTGGTTTTGGCCAGGGAGCTTTATCTCCAGAGCGAGGCCCCGATTTCTATCGCCGATATTTTATTCCGTTTACACGCAGGCCAACCGGGAAGTTATATTTTTGCTTTTATGCACCGTGGAGCTTGTTTGGTCGGCGCTTCGCCGGAACGGTTGATTAAGCGAAGGAACGAAGAGTATTATTCCACCTGTTTAGCCGGTTCGATTAAACGCGGTAAAAATCCGGCGGAAGATGAACGGTTGGGCCGAGAATTGTTAAACGATAAGAAGAACCGGTATGAACAAAATCTAGTCGTGAGGATGCTGAGTGAAAAGCTTAAAAAATACTGTGAGCCTTTGGAAATCCCGGCGGAACCCCATCTTAAGCAATTAAAAAATATTTATCATCTTTGTACTCCGTTGAAAGGCAAAGCCCGGCCGGGAATTTCAATTTTTACAGTACTTGCCGACTTACACCCTTCACCGGCCTTGGGAGGATTTCCGCAACAAGAAGCGATGCGGAAAATCCGGGAAGAAGAGCATCTTGACCGCGGCTGGTACGGTGGACCAATTGGTTGGGTAAATGCAGATGGATCGGGAGAATTTATTGTGGCTATTCGCTGTGGCCTTGTACGGCAGAAAGAAGCTTTTTTATTTGCCGGCTGCGGCATTGTAGAAGATTCGGATCCTATGAGCGAATACGAAGAGACACAAATTAAATTTCAGCCTATGCTGTCGGCCTTGGGAGGAAGTTAAGTGGATCAGGGGAAAATAATATCTGAATATATTGGCGCGTTTGTCGATGAATTGGTGCGCTGCGGCATTACCCAAGTCGTGATCAATCCGGGGTCGAGATCTACTCCGTTGGCTCTTTTGATGGCCGAGCATCCCCGTATGAAAGTTTGGATGCACGTCGATGAGCGTTCGGCCGCTTTTTTCGCGTTGGGAATTGCCAAGGAGCAAAAACAAGCAGTTGCCTTGGTTTGTTCTTCCGGAACGGCCGTAGCCAATTATATGCCTGCCGTTGTGGAGGCGTACCAGTCAAGAGTGCCTCTGTTGGTCTTGACAGCGGATCGTCCGCATGAATTAAGAGAGGTGGGGGCGCCGCAGGCAATTGACCAGATTGGCATTTTTGGTAAGTTTGTCAAATTATTCGTGGAAATGTCTGCTCCGGATGCTGCTCTGGAAATGCAACACTATGTGCGGACTGTTGCCTCGCGCGCTTCTGCTGTGGCGCTGTGCGGGCCAAGCGGCCCTGTGCATTTGAATTTTCCTTTCCGTGAACCGCTTTTGCCGGAATTAAACACGCCGGCGCTTTGGAAGGGCGGACGGGATGTAGATGCTTGTTACACGCAAGTTTTAACAGGTACCCGCAGTTTGGCACGCCAGCAGATTGAAAAAATAGCGGGGCAGCTGACAAAAATGGAGCGTGGATTAATCATCTGCGGTCCGCATGATGATCCTTTATTTGCTGAAGCGGCAGTTTTATTGGCAAAACAATTACAATATCCATTGCTTGCCGACCCTCTTTCGCAAGTTCGGTGCGGCGCTCATGACAAGGAATGGGTCATTGATAGCTACGATTCATTTTTGCGTGATTCAACGATTATGGATCAATTGGTTCCTGAGGTTGTGATCCGGTTTGGTGCTATGCCGGTGTCAAAAGCCTTGCTTCTATATTTGAAACAGAATCCGTCTTGCCGGCAAATTATTATTGACGAGGATGCAGGATGGCGTGATCCTACCTTAATGTCGTCAGAAATGATTTACGCAGGGGCCGTTCCTTTTTGCCGTGAATTAGCGGATTTACTAGGATCGGCGCCGCCTTCCAGTCCTTCCTCTTTGTCAGGCTGGCCGCAACAATGGATGAAGGCGAATGAAGCTGCAAAACAGGAATTGTCGCGACAAGGAAAAAATGATTTTCTTTCGGAAGGGCAGGTTTTTCTGGAATTACACGAATATCTTCCTGCGGAGTCTGTGTTATTTGCGGGCAACAGCATGCCGGTACGTGATCTTGACACATTCTTTTTTTGCAATGAACGAAATATTCGGATCATGGCGAACCGGGGCGCCAATGGGATAGATGGGGTTGTGTCAACCGCTTTGGGAGTTGCGGCAAACCGAAGCCCATTGGTGTTGGTTATTGGGGATCTATCTTTTTATCATGATCTGAACGGTTTATTGGCCGCTAAATTACACTCCTTGAACGCGACGATTATTTTAATCAACAATGACGGCGGAGGAATTTTCTCCTTTTTGCCGCAGTCGGGATTGCCGCGCCATTTTGAAACACTGTTTGGAACGCCGCTTGGTTTGGATTTCAAACCGGTAGTTGAAATGTATCAGGGGAGTTTTACCCAGGTTGCTTCTTGGAATGATTTCCGCACTGCTTTGCGGGACGGTTTAACTTCAACCGGATTGCACGTGCTTGAGGTTCGAACAAAACGCGAAGAAAATGTTCGTTTGCACAGGGAGATTTTGGCTGCCGTTTCACGTTCGGTGCGCGCAGCACTGTCCATTTGATGGAGATGATTTTATGTTGATTGAAGTGAATGGGATCAATTTACATGTAGAAATAGAAGGGCAAGGGGCGCCGCTACTATTGTTGCACGGTTTTACCGGCAGTACAAAGAGTTGGCAATGGATTCTCCCGCTTTTGCGCCACCGCTATCAGCTTATTGTAATCGATTTGATTGGCCATGGGCAGTCTGATGCTCCGGTCGATTTTAACCGTTATTCGATGGATTGTGCGGTTCGGGACCTTTTGTCAGTGCTGGATTATTTGAAGCTGCAGCAAATTAACCTTCTTGGCTACTCTATGGGCGGAAGATGCGCGCTTCACTTCGCGGCGCAGGCGCCTGAGCGGGTTCAAAGTTTAATTTTGGAGAGCAGTTCACCAGGAATTGAGAATGAGGCGGAACGACAAGCGAGAAAAAAGGCGGATGAAACATTGGCGGAATTTATTGAAGAGCGTGGATTAGAACTGTTTGTCAATCAATGGTCAAAGCTTGATTTGTTTGCGACGCAGCAACTATTGCCACAGAAAATACAGAATGAAATCCGCACTCAGCGCCTGCAAAACCGGCCGCAAGGACTGGCAAACAGCCTGCGTGGAATGGGAACAGGAGTTCAACAATCTTTGTGGAATTCATTACATCAAATCCATACTCCAACGCTTTTGCTTGCCGGTAAGGAAGATGCGAAATTTCGGCAAATTGCTTTTTCTATGCAAGAAAAATTGCCAAAAGCAGCTTTGCGGATTATAGCGGAAGCCGGGCACGCGATTCATTTGGAAAAGCCGGTGCAGTTCGCCAATGCGGTGGAAAATTTTTTGGAGAATGTGTATGAAAACCACATTAAGAATGAAAGGAATTGAAATGATGATCGAATGGAAATCAGAACGCAGCTATGAGGATATACTTTATGAAACGTATGAGGGTATTGCCAAAATTACCATCAATCGTCCGGAAGTGCGCAACGCTTTTCGGCCGAAAACTGTCTTTGAATTGATTGATGCTTTCGCTTATGCCCGCGATGACAATAACGTGGGGGTTATTGTATTGACTGGCGCGGGAGAAAAAGCCTTTTGTTCCGGTGGCGACCAGTCTGTCCGGGGACATGGAGGGTATGTGGGGGACGATCAAATCCCTCGGTTAAACGTACTGGATTTGCAGCGTCTGATTCGGGTTATTCCGAAACCGGTTGTTGCCATGGTCGCCGGATATGCAATTGGCGGCGGTCATGTCTTGCATCTTGTTTGCGACTTGACAATTGCAGCGGAGAACGCGATTTTTGGCCAAACGGGGCCGAATGTCGGCAGTTTCGATGCGGGGTATGGGTCGGGGTATTTAGCGCGTATCGTAGGCCACAAAAAGGCACGGGAAATCTGGTTTTTATGCCGTCAGTACAATGCGCAGCAAGCATTGGATATGGGTATGGTCAACACGGTGGTTCCGTTGGAAAAATTGGAAGAAGAGACGGTTCAATGGTGCCGGGAAATGCTTTCCAAGAGTCCAACAGCCCTTCGGTTCCTGAAAGCCGCATTTAATGCCGATACGGATGGTTTAGCCGGGTTGCAGCAATTGGCCGGCGATGCCACGCTGTTATTCTATACAACCGATGAGGCCAAGGAAGGCCGTGATGCGTTCAAAGAAAAGCGTACGCCTGATTTTAAACAGTTTCCTCGGTTTCCCTGATCTCTAATAGTTCGCATTTATCTCGTTAACAGCCTGTAAGACCCCGCCCTCTTAGGTCGGGGATCAACAGGCTATAACACTCGAACTAAGTTCGCTCTAAGGGTTCGGCGGGGG
>JAGFXW010000189.1 GCA_017861495.1 Bacillota bacterium | reverse complement strand
CAGCCACATGCAATCGTGCTTGAACGCCCCGCAATCTACAATCTCCCAGCACTTGCAAAAATTGCGGGCTGCCGGCATCATCAGCGGTACTCGTAATGGGTTAGAAATCAACTACCAGGTCAGCAACCCTAGAATCGTTCAATTAATTCACGTTTTATTTTCCGAAATAGAAAAACCAATTTCAGGAGGTAACAAATCATGGGAAGAAAAGTAATCATTGTTGGCGGCGTTGCCGGTGGTGCTTCTGCAGCCACAAGGCTTCGCCGTCTGGACGAACAGGCCGAAATTATTTTATTGGAGAGAGACGAATACATTTCCTTTGCTAATTGCGGCCTGCCCTATTACATCGGCGAAACAATCAAAGATCGGGAAAAGCTGGTTGTACAAACCCCGCAAGCCATGAACGCCCGTTTCGCGATCGACGTTAGAGTAAACAGCGAAGTCACTGCTGTTCATCCCGTTAACAAAACAGTTACCATTCACAGCAAAGATAAGAGAATTTATGAAGAAAGTTATGATACGTTGGTTCTATCGCCGGGAGCAAAACCGATCCGCCCCAATATTCCCGGCATCAATAGCAGCCGTGTTTTCACCCTCCGTAATATTCCCGATACAGACCGGATCAAACAAATTGTCGACAGCCAAAACAGCCGTCGGGCGGTCGTGATCGGCGGCGGATTCATTGGTGTCGAAATGGCAGAAAACCTTCGTGAGCGCGGCTTGGAAGTCAGTCTAGCCGAAGCTGCGCCGCATATTCTGGCGCCATTTGACAGCGATATGGCCATATTGGTAGAAAAAGAATTGCAGGAAAACGGCGTCCGTCTCTATTTAGGCGATGGCGTAACCGGCTTTCAAGAGGATGGAGATAACATTACCGTATCTCTGCAAAGCGGATCTACGATCGTTGCCGACCTTGTAATTCTCGCAATCGGCGTTACGCCGGATACTGCTTTTCTGAAAGACAGCGGCATTGCCTTAAGCGCTCGCGGCCATATCCTGGTCGATGGGCATATGGCGACCAATCAACCGGATATTTTTGCGGTTGGCGACGCAATTGAGGTGAAAGATTTCGTTACCGGCCAGCCGGCCGCAATTCCTCTTGCCGGTCCTGCCAACAAACAAGGAAGAATTGCCGCAGACAATATCGCCGGTATCCCTAGCTCCTACAAGGGCAGTCTGGGGACGTCCATTCTCAAGGTATTTACCATTACTGCCGCTGCAACAGGCAATAATGAACGTATGCTGAAACGGCTGCAAATTCCTTATCATAGTATTTATGTACATCCTAACTCCCACGCAAATTATTATCCGGATGCATTGCCTATAACCATCAAGTTGTTATTTGATGACGCAGGGCATATTCTTGGTGGCCAAGCGATAGGACCTGTCGGGATCGACAAGGAAATGGATATCCTGGCAACCGTGATTCGGTTAAAGGGTACAGTGACCGATCTGGCTGAGTTGGAACTTTCCTATGCCCCACCATTTTCTTCCGCCAAAGCTCCTCTCAATATGGCCGGTTTTGTCGCCGAAAACGTTCTTGCCGGTCGCTTAGAGGTTTTCCCGTATGAGCAATTATCTTCTTTCGATCCGCAACAAACGATACTGCTGGATGTGCGTACGGAGTTAGAATTTTCAACTGGCGCTCTTCACGGAGCCATCAATATCCCTACCGACAGTTTACGAAAACGACTGAACGAATTGGATAAAAATAAGCTAATTTTGATTGTTTGCAAAGTTGGTTTGCAAAGTTATATCGCTTCGCGTATTCTGGTCCAAAACGGGTTTCGAACCAAGAGCATGACTGGAGGTTACAAATCAGCATTGACTTACATTCAGACTGTGCAACGACAAACTGCCGAAACAACGAAAACGGTTTCCTCCAATCAAGAACAACAAATTCCTGCGAGTTCCATCACAGCTCAGCATTTTCTGGATGCCTGCGGCTTAAGCTGCCCAGGCCCACTGATGAAAGTGAAAACAAGCTTAGATCAAATGAATCCTGGCGAAGCAATCCAAATCACAGCATCCGACCCCGGTTTCTTTGAAGATGTTAAGGCTTGGTCGCAACAAACGGGCAACCGGCTAATCAATGTAAAAAAAGAAAACAACCGCATTATCGCCCTGGTTCAAAAAGGAGGCAGCGCGGTTGAACAAACCAGCGAGACCCGGAAAGACAACAAAACGATCGTCGTGTTCAGCGGAGACTTGGATAAAGCACTAGCTTCCTTTGTCATTGCCAATGGCGCTGCAGCCATGGGCAAGAAGGTTACTATGTTCTTCACCTTCTGGGGACTGAATATTCTCCGCAAGACGGAAGCAGTTCCGGTACAAAAAGGGCTCATCGATAAAATGTTCGGTTGGATGATGCCGCGCGGCAGTACAGCTTTGAAACTATCCAATATGAATATGCTGGGTATGGGGACCAAGATGATGCGAATGGTCATGAAAAACAAAAACATCTCATCGTTGGAAGACTTAATCCAAGAGGCACAAAAAGCCGGAATTGAAATCGTTGCCTGCCAAATGTCCATGGACGTCATGGGTCTTCATCAAGAAGAACTGCTCGACGGGGTAAAAGTTGGCGGAGTCGGCTATTATCTCGGTGAAGCAGAAAATGCCAATGTAAATCTTTTCATCTAAAATAAAAGGAGTTGTTACTATCATGGAACGTTATATTCCGCAAGGCGTATGCCCCAAAGAAATTCAATTTGAGGTAGAAAACGGCGCCGTTAAAAATGTAAACTTTGTCGGCGGTTGTCCCGGAAATCTTCAGGCAATCAGCCGTCTCATCGATGGGATGCCGGTCAATAAGGTCATCGAAACTTTCAAAGGCAACCTTTGCCGAAACAATACCTCCTGTGCCGACCAACTGGCTCGCGCATTGGAAAAACACACAACAAACTGAAAATGATATGCAAAGGCCGGCGTTTATATATAAGCGCCGGCCTTTGCATGCGAAAACCACACCGGCAAAATGCCGTGTTGTCTTATTCAATTTTACTACTGCCCAGTTCTGCTCCTCCCCATTCCACCAGGACAAAACCTTGTCTCACAAATGCAGGAAGCAGTTGTTCTGGCAGTTTACCGGTCCTTGGCATATCTTCAATGCCGGCAAATTCCATAAATACCCGGATGGTTGTTTTCGGCGCAGGACTTACCGTTAAAATGGAACTACCATCAATATTGTCATTGATGCGGAAATGAACAAAACAGTTGCTGTATTTACTCATGCTTGGAAGCCAATAAACAATAAAATCGTTAATTTCTCTCTCATTTAATCCAATATGAGCTAGTTTGTCTTGCAAAAACAGCACATAATCTTTCTTTTCTACATAAAACCCAGATTGGTATTGATAATGTTCCTGCGGAAAAGAATAAAATCCATCCCAAAATAAATATTGATACGTTCGATTGTCCTTCCAGTTCAATAAAGTTCCATCCGGATCAGCGATAACAGTCCAGTTATCCCCATATGTTGGATATGTACTTAGAATCTTCCCTTTGAAGGAATGAGTAATTACAATTTTAGATTTTTCTTCGGGGTAAAGATATATGGCCGGTTTTTTTATAAAAACTTCCGGTTCTAAAATTATTTCTATTGGATCACCTGTTATTTCACTAATTTTCAACGTCTTGCTGCCAACAGAAGAAATAAATTCTATATAAAAATATTCTTGCATTTGTTCCTCTGACAAGTTTATAGCAAACGTTGATTTTTTTGCATTGAGGATCTGCTTTGCTTTCGTACCAGGTTGTAAGTCTTTCAATAAAAAAATTTGATAGCTGTCACACTTGGTTTTATCATCCAATGGAAAGGCATATTGATGCTTATATACTTCGCCCGTAATTCGTTTTCCCTGCTGCTGTTGCCCAAAATCAGCAACATAAACATAAGAACTATCCATTCCCCAATAACTGCGTTGGTATACGGGATAAAAAACAACATGATACCTCTCTTTAGACGATAAAGCGGAATAATTTCCGCCTTTTATCCCGACCATATGATACCAAGGGCCATTTTTGGACATATTATCTACATACAAAAGCGAATCAATTCCTGGTTTATCCCCAGTCCAGCCTATATTTTCTCTTTTTTCCGGCAACTGGTAATCGTCAGGCTTCATGACAGAATACTTTTCCAGATCTGATTTTAAAACAACAATCGATTTTCGCAACTCTTCCGCAGCGTTCTGATCGCCTTGCTGAATACGATAGTCAAGCCATCGCTGATGCCGGTTTATTTCCAGGTTAATTGCGGTTATCGTTGCTGCCAAGCATTGTTTTTTCAAATCATTTTGTTGAATAATTTCACTCTTGTCATTGTAGGCACCATCACCCACCGCTTCTTTTGCAGAACATACCGCGCCAAAAAATACCACCGTACAAATAAATAAAACCGCACACGCCCAAGCTATTGATTTTTTCATCATTCTCTCCTCCTCATAACCAAACAATTTGTAAAAACTCAAAACTGCTTATTCTAACTACTTACATAAACGTATCATAACAAAAAAAGTAACAAGGATGTGTTTTTATTTCTTTCCTTTCCAAAATATAAAGAGCTCTTCTTGCAAAGAACTCCTCAATTCCACCTTTAAGTACTCCTATTTCGCGCTAAAAAAGCCGGCATATGCCGACCGCCTTTCTTAGAAATAACCATTCACCTCTATTTCTTGTTTTATAACAAGAGTGCTGTTATTAACAGAATTCTGTTAATAACAGCACTCTAATATGCCATACTTCAGAAAATGTCAATGATGTAAATTATTTACCCATTTCTGGTTTCCACACCGTCCATACCTTCCCCACCAATTCAGGCCCCGGTTTCAAGGTTAACTTACCAGGCGTCCAGCCAGCCGGTGTTACTTCTCCGGTCGCTCTTACATGCTGAAAAGCTTGGACCTGGCGCAACAGTTCCGAGAAATTCCGTCCCACTGGAGGCGTCATCACTTCCATTGCCTGAATGATCCCATCCGGATCAATCAAAAATCTTCCCCGGATGTTTACTCCGGC
>JAGFXW010000044.1 GCA_017861495.1 Bacillota bacterium | reverse complement strand
AGGCACTTCCCACATACACATGTCTTTTTGTGACGGACTTTTACTTACATAAAGTCATCGTACTTAATTATAAAAACGAAAGCTTATACTGTCAATATGCATATTAAAAGAAAGTTTATTCTGATAAATATTTTACTTCCCGGCCTTTTCGCCGAACATCACCATCTCTTATTGTATATTTATGCATGTCTAAGAAGTCTAAAATGGCTAGGGCAAACTTGCGGGAAGTGTTAAGTTTATCGCGTAATTCTGCTACTGTTAACGTTGTCTTTTCCGCAAAATGCTGCTGTATAATTTTCGCAATGTATTGAATTGTTTTTCTGTATACAACAATATCACCGAGGCGAACTAACATCCCTGCTGCAAATAACGCCTCGTAAACACTGGCAATATCCCCTGCCCGCAGTTGCAATTTTTCCGTTACCAGTTCCGGCGTTATATCGGCGATATCTGCTTCCGGCAGCGCCGCTTCCAGTTGCAATATCATTTTCTGCCGCCAGGAAAAATACTCTTTTGCATGTCCCGGCAAGGCGATTTCGGCGCCTTCCGCTTGAATCTGCTGCTGTGTTTCCCACACCTGGATCAACGCTTCAAACTCTTTTTCGGCAAGTCGCAATTTCTGCCGTAAACTTTCGCGGGAAATTCCGAACCGATGGGGAAATTGGCGGTGGTAACCACCAGTTATTGTTTGCATCTCCTGTGTTAACATCTTGCCAACCTGTTTTGAAAAATAGAAAGGACCCATTAATTCCAGCGTTCCAGCCTGTACTGCGTTGCGCAGACAAGCATCAATTTTTGCCGCGTTAAAACAGCCTGCCATCACCTGGATTTCCTCTTTCAGCATTAACCGTTCCTCCCGGGCCGGCAGTAATGTTACAATTTGATCCAAGTCCCGCACGGCCTGCGCATGCGCCAATTCCGCCGTATAAGGCCGTTGCTTTCTGGAACGGCGGCCCGGCGAAATCAACGCTGCCGATCCTAGCAAATGCTGCGGCGAATACAGGCGGAGAATTCCCCGTTCTCCCGCCATTGCCCCGAGCGGCTTTTCTAATAATAAACGAACCAGGTTGGGAGCAGAATCTTTATATGGGTGAAGCCGGCCAATATATTCCGCCGTCCCGATATGCAGCCGGACGCGCACCCCCGCGTCGGGAATATCTTCATACCAGTCAACAACCACATCCCAATTCGCGCTGACTTGTCCGCAGTCTTTTGCTACTAATGCCATTCCTCTGGTAACTTCTCGTATTTCCGCACCCGACAAATTAATGGCTGCCCGCTGCCCGGCACTGACCGAATCGACCTGCATCCCATGAACTTCCAACCCGCGAACCCGCACGCCGGTTTCCGAAGGCACTAACTTTAAGCTGTCGCCTGGAATAATGGTTCCGCTTAATACGGATCCGGTTGCAACGACACCATGCCCCTTCGAAACAAACACCCGATCAATCCACATTCGGAAAGGAGCCTCTTTGTCTCGCGCCGGAATAGAACCGCCTAAACTCGCCAATCCTGTACGAAAAGTTTCGACCCCTTCGCCGGTTGTCGACGAAACCCGATAAAACGGGGCGTCCGCTAAAAAAGTAGACTGCAAGAATTCACGAATGTCTTCTTCCACTAATTCCAGCCACTCCGGATCAACTTTGTCTATTTTGGTAAGAACCACCATACCATGCTGGAGCCCATACAACTGCAGCATAGCTAAATGTTCCCTGGTCTGCGGCATGACCCCTTCATCGGCAGCAATTACCAGCACAACGGCGTCAATACCCCCAGTTCCGGCCAACATGTTTTTTAAAAAACGTTCATGCCCGGGAACATCAACAAAACCCACGTGTATATCATTCGTCAATTCTAATGCGGCAAAACCCAAGTCAATGGAAATCCCCCGTCGTTTTTCCTCTTGCAGCCTATCGGTATCGATTCCTGTTAACGCGCGGATCAATGCGGTTTTCCCATGGTCGACATGACCGGCAGTACCTATAATGACGTGTTTTACCATTTCTTTTCCCTTCCTGCTTCCCGGCAAGCAGCGACAATTTCCGTTTCATCCCCAGCCAGGAGACAACGAACATCAAGAATGACGTCGTCATCATGAATGCGCACAATGATCGGGACTTTCCATTGACGGAAATAATATTCCAGCTTGCTTGCCGTCAACCCAAGCTGCCGCGCCCGCAGCCTAAGCCCAAAACTCTTCAATTCAACAGCGGGTAGCGACCCGCCGCCAGCCTGTGACGCAATGGCTATAACCTCCGCTTGCCATCCGAGATCCAGCAGCGGCGTAAACCGTTCCGCCAATTCAATCGCTTGCTGCTCCAATTCCTCGGGGCTGCGCCGCAACATGCGTTGTGTCGGAATATCCTCTTCCGGCACCCCCACCAAATAATCCAGCAGAGTTCCCTCCAGGGCGGCTAAAGATAATTTATCAATCCGCAAGGCCCGCAATAAATGGTTTTCCTTCATCTGTTGGATGTGTTTTTCTTTGCCGACAATAATACCGGCTTGCCCACCGCCCAGCAATTTGTCACCGCTAAACGTAACAATATCAAATCCCGCAGCCACGGCTTCCTTGACAGTATCTTCATGGTAGCCGCAAGCAGTTATCGGCAGCAGCGTTCCACTCCCCAAATCGTTGATGCTGGCAATGCCCCGTTGCCTAGCCAAATGAACCAGTTCGCCCTCTTCCGGTTGCGAAGTAAAACCCATAATCCGGTAATTGCTGGTGTGGACTTTCATAATTGCCGCAGTATCTTCGGTTATCGCCTGTTCATAGTCCGTCAAATGCGTCCGGTTGGTCGTGCCAACTTCTATCAGTTTTGCGCCGCTTTGCCGCAAGACTTCCGGGATACGAAACGAACCTCCGACTTCAACCAATTGCCCCCGGCTGATAACGACCTCCCGCCCACGGACTACCGTTGACAAAGCCAATAATACGGCGGCGGCATTATTATTGACGATGAGCGCGGCTTCGGCGCCCGTTAATACACAAAGTTTTTCCTCCACATGGCTATACCGGCTGCCCCGAACCCCTTTCGACAGATCAAACTCCAGGTTGCTGTAGCCGGCAGACACTTCTTGGACTGCGGCCAACGCCCTGGCACTTAATGGCGACCGGCCTAAATTGGTGTGAATAATCACACCGGTTGCGTTAATAACCCGTTGCAAATTCAAGGCGATTTGGCGGCGCACTATTTCTTGTACTTTAAATAAGATACAAGGGATAGAAACATCGGGCGTTCTTCCGGCTAATATTTCCGCACGGGCTATGGAAACGGCATCGCGAATCGCTTCCACCAACAGCGACCGCGGACAAACTGCCAAGTCCTGGTTGGCAGAAGCCTCGGATAAAATTTGATCAACTGCCGGTATGGCGCGCAAAAGTTCTTGCATAGTTCCGGCTCCTTTCTCGTAACAAGGATTTTTGTCTGTTGAACAATGAAATTTTACTTTTTTCCTCCTGCGAAACGAATGCCCGCGCAATGAATTCACTTCACTGACACGGGCATCAAATTTATTGCGGTTACACCATCAAAATTTGTTTTTCGGTCTAATCATTTTTTCAAGGCTGGATTTTGGAGTTCCATGTCAGGCTGTTTCATTTCGCAAACACCCTGAAACAAAGCCCCTTCTCCGATAATAATCGAACCAACCTTTACATCGCCAATCAATTTTCCGGTTGGCAATAGTTCCAATTTATCCTCTAAATTAACGTTACCGTTAACCACGCCGGCAATTGTTGCTTTGCGGGCTTTTATATTCGATTTCAAAATTCCGGTAGGACCTACCACAAGATCCCCCTCGGTATCGATGTCTCCCTCAAGCTGTCCGTCAATCCGGAGAGAACCTTTCGCAGTAATCATTCCCTTAACGCATGTATTTTTACCAACAATCGTCTCTACTTGTTCTAGCGAAATTTGTGCCTTGCTTTTACTGCCAAACATACTTCACGCTCCCTATCCGGTCTGGACTCTCTGCAAATTACAAGAAACTGGCTGGATTTACCGCTGTTCCATTTACACGAACTTCATAATGGCAATGCGGCCCCGTGCTGTCTCCGGTGCTGCCCATTTCCGCGATAACATCTTCTTTATGCACTTGTTGCCCCACGGAAACAAGAATTCGGGAATTATGTCCGTATAATGTAACAATCCCATTGCCATGATCAATTTGTACCAACTTCCCATATCCACCGTACCAGTCGGCTTGAACGACCGTTCCGTCCGCTGCGGCTGCAATGGGAACTCCATAGTCGTTCGCTATATCAATGCCTGGATGCCAATCGCCACCCCAACCCCACGGCGAGGATCGCCAGCCAAACCGCGAAGTAACGTCCCCACTTGCTGGCCATATTGATGGTATGGCGGCTGCACGGGCATTTTTGTCGATAATCTGGGTTCGAAGGTTTTCCAGGCTGCTTTCCCGGACTTTTGCATTGGCCCGAAGTTCTTGAACCAAATGTGCAAGACTGTTGATATCCGGTTCCACTGACGGTCCGCCTTGTCCGTTAAATGTTGCACTTGGGCGGGCTGCGCCTGAACGTGAAGCTTCCGGTTGCTCCTCGAGGCTCATCATCCGCCGGACTTCATTATCCAGTTGGTTTACGCGGCGCATATCTTCCTGTAATACGGCTGTCTCCTTGGCAATTTGTTCAATCTGCTGTTTTTGCATGGTATTGGTTTGGCGCAAACTTTCCAACTCCGCTTTTTCAGCGCTGGCGGTATTGACCGTATTGCGATAATTCACAAATGCGCCCATAAATAAGAACAGAAAAATAACCGCTGCCATTGCCGAAAACTTAATTGCCCGAATCGGAAGCTTTATTCGGAGGACGGATTGGCCTTGGTGCGGCACAACCATCAATGTATATTCCCGTTTGTCTGCTTTTTGCGCTTTCAAAATATCTCTAATATCTATACCCATCACCTTCTTCACTCTGCCAACAAACATGTTTATCCGCCACGTGAATTAATTCCACACATTTTATCATTTTCCTGCTGAATGGCTTATTTTTTTTCAGCGGCCTTACGCAGCGCCTGCTGTTCTTCTTCTGTCAAAAAATATGTCGATTGGCTGTTAATAATCGGTTTTGCATAGACACGCGATTCATCGCGGCCAAACAAACTGGATACTACGACTCCATCATTGTGCGCATCCAACAGCGCCAGCGCAAAACTCAGATCACTGCCTGTGTTTTCAAACGCATTGTAACGCACCAAATTTGTTTTTTGCAGGCAGCGACTTGTCAGTTCATCCAACCGACGGCAGTCCTCTTGCAGACTCTTAACCTGGATCAAAGTCTGACGAAGTTCTTCGATGTGCGCAAGCAACAATTCTTCCAAGTTGGCGCTTTCCATACCGCGCATCATCGTCTTGTAGCGTTTTGCCATTCTATTCATTTTTATCAAATCAACCACGAATAAGACCAGCACAACCAGTAACAAGAGCAGCGTAATCGCCATTACATATTCTAAATTATTGATCAAAGCACTCATCATTTGCGCTTTCAATTCCATTTCCATGCACACCCTTCGTTTGTCTTATTGTATTGCCGGCAGCCAGCAGCAGCGGCCACCGGCGTTGTTCTATTCTTCTTCCAATATCATTCTGGCCAATGGGAAGGGTGACAAAGCACGTTTCAAAATACCATGGACATGGGCGATGAGCACACCGTAATTTACAATCGGCACTCCCGCTTCCCTTGCTGCCGATAGCCGGTAAAGCATTTCCCGGCGGTTCAACATACACGCGCCGCAATGAATAATCAATTTATATTGGGCAATGTCCGGCGGGAAAGTTCCCCCGGACACCCAATGAAAATCCAACTCGCCGCCAACGATCTGCCGCAGCCAGCGCGGGATCTTCACATGGCCTATATCATCGGCTTGCCGGTGATGGGTACACCCTTCCGAGATCAGTACTTTATCACCCGGCTGTAACCGATCGATGGCCTTTGCACCGGCGACAAGCGTATTCAGGTCCCCCTTGTAACGCGCCATCAAAATGGAAAAAGAGGTTAGCAAGATTTCCGGCGGCGTGTCGGCGTCCGCCTTTAAAAACTCTTGTGAATCAGTAACCACCATCCGCGGCGGCCGCTGCAAATTATCCAGCGCCTCCCTCAATTCCCGTTCCTTTACAACAATGCTATAGGCATCGTGATCTAATAAATCCCGAATGGTTTGGACTTGGGGCAAGATCAATCGACCTTTCGGTGCTGCCAGATCAATCGGTACGACTAACACAACCGCATCGCCAGGATTAACCAAATCACCGATGATCGGCGGCCCTTCCCAATCATCCGGCGCATTCTTAATCAACTGTGTTTTCAGTTCCTCAATTCCCCGCCGGTCCTTTGCGCTGACCGGCAGTAACGGCAGCCCTAAAATAGCGCCCCATTCCTGGCAATGTTTTTGGCTCTCGCTATCCAAGTCAATTTTATTGACGACACCGACGACCGGAATTTTTCGTTTCTGAATGGACACCAGAAGTTCTTTTTCTGCGTCCCCAATACCCATAGTTGGCTCAACCACAAGGATCGCTAGATCCGCTTTATTTAATACCTGCATTGTCCGCTCTACACGCAATCCGCCTAATTGACCAACATCGTCAATCCCTGCCGTATCAATGATCATAACCGGCCCGATTGGTAATATTTCCATCGCCTTGTATACGGGGTCGGTTGTTGTCCCCGCCACATCGGAAACCAATGCAATTTCCTGGTTTGTCAATGCATTGATTAGACTGGATTTACCGGCATTTCGCCGGCCAAAGATCGCAATGTGCAACCTTGACCCTTTTGGTGTATCTTCCATCGTGTACCCTCCCCAGCCGCCCTGCAGCGCCTTAAGCAATTCACTTTTGTTCATACTACGGCAGCCAAAATTATTCTAATTACATGCATCCTATAATATTGCACCCATTGGAGCACAGGCCGTTTCCCTGAAGCTAGTTTCCATTTATTGCGTTTTGTCGGATAAACGGACTACACCCGGACTTGTCATCAATTTCGGATTTAGTATTTTCGCTAACTCTTCAGCCGTTAATCCGCTCTCAGCTAACGCGATCTCTTCAAACGACCGCCCGTCTTTGCCAACAAGGTGCGCGAGATAGGAAGCGCGGTCGTATCCGACATAAGGCACCAGCGCAGTAACGGCCGCCAAACTGTTTCTCAGAAGATAACGGCATTGTTCTTCGTTGGCCACAATGCCCTGTACGCAAAACTCACGAAAAACACGTACACTATTTGCCAAAAGTTCCAAATTTCCCAATAAGTGATGGGCAATCAGCGGCATAAACGAATTTAACTCCAATTGCCCGGATTGGGCGGCGAGTGTAATGGCAACATCACCGGCGATAACTTGAAACGCCGCTTGGTTAACCGCTTCCGGAATAACGGGGTTCACTTTCCCCGGCATGATAGACGATCCGGCCTGGCGTTCCGGCAACCGGATTTCCCCGAGTCCGGCAAATGGACCCGACGACAGCAACCGCAAATCATGGGCAATTTTACTCAAATTTACCGCCAAGGTCTTTACCAAACCGGACACTTCCACAAATACATCCGCATTTTGCGTGACATCAATCATATTTTCCGCTCTGGATAACCCAAATCCAGAATACACCCGCACACGGTCATTGACCATATAAATATATTTTTTATCGGCGTTCAACCCGGTCCCTACTGCCGTCCCGCCCAAGTTGATTTGCCGCAATCGCTCTTCCACTTTGTATAAACGCCACCGGTCACGGGCTATCGCCTGCGCGTAGGCGCTGAATTCCTGACCGAGCATGATTGGCACGGCATCTTGCATTTCAGTCCGGCCCACTTTAATAACGTGCGCAAATTCCGCTTCTTTTTCTTGTAAAGCTTCTTGCAAACGAGCACATTCTTCACTAAGTAGTTTTAATAGCCATAACGCTGCAATCCGCAGCCCGGTAGGATACACGTCATTTGTTGATTGCTGCAGGTTAACATGGTTCAGTGGATGGATAACTGCATATTCGCCCCGGCCTTTTCCCAGCAGTTCCAATGCCCGGTTTGCCAAAACTTCATTGATATTCATATTGGTCGATGTGCCAGCACCGCCTTGTAAGGCGTCTACAACGAATTGATCTTGCCATTGTCCGTTCATGACTTCATCAGCAGCCTGAATTAACGGAGCAGCAATTTCCCTCGACAAATGCCCCAGTTCACAATTTACCTCCGCCGCGGCTTTTTTAATCAAAGCAATTGCTTGAATTAACCGTGGATGAACACGAAAACTGGTCAAGGGGAAATTTTCCAAAGCCCTTACTGTATGTATCCCATAATACACTTTTCCTGGAATTTCCCGCTGTCCAAGCAAGTCTTCTTCGATGCGCATTGCGCCACTCCTCTACCGTTGTTTTTTTGTTTCACGTGAAACAAAAAAACAAATACCATATTTTCCAGCCAAGCCGCCGGTTTTCAACATCGCAATCCATGCGTCGTTATAGAAACGATTGAACCGGCTATCATTTCTTCTCTTATTGAAGCCGGCTCATAAAATGTACTGCAGTTACAATTTATTACACAATAAAATTCGCTCTTACTTTGTGGGTTGGCACATAGGCGGTAGAAGACATGGTTTCGATAATGCGATCCAATTCCTCCGCCGAATGAAATTCGATCTCGATCCGGCTTTTCAATTTTCCTGGCTTTATATGCACCTTCGTGCCCAGCAGCATTTTTAGGCGATCTTCCGCTTCGGCCATAAATACCTCTTTCGGGATCCGTGGCGAAACTTGTCGCTCTGTTGGACTCTCATTTAATTTACGAACTAACTCTTCTGCGTCTCTTGCCGACAAATCTTCGTCAATAATCCGTCGCGCCGCTAGGATTTGTAATTCCTCATTCTCTAACGCCAGCAAGGGCCTTGTTTGTCCCATCGTTAATGTTCCACGTGAAACAAAATCTTGGATAGCATCCGGCAAATGAATAAGCCGAACCATATTGGCAATATACGATCGACTGCGTCCGACACGGTTCGCCACGACATCCTGTGTCAAATTAAATTCGTCCATCAGCCTCCGGTAAGCGAACGCTTCTTCAATTGGATTCAAATCTTGGCGCTGCAAATTTTCAATCAAAGCAATTTCCGTCATTTGTGAATCAGTGTATGAGCGAACCACCGCCGGAATCGTTCTCAAGCCCGCTAACTGCGATGCCCGCCAGCGCCGTTCGCCAGCAACCAATTCAAACCCTTTCGCCATTCTGCGAACCACCACCGGCTGTAAAACGCCATACTGTTTAATGGATTCTGCTAATTCCGATAATTTTTCCGGCTCAAACAATCGGCGGGGCTGGAAACGATTTGCCACAATTTCACGCACGGCAATTTCCGCAATATTCTCCTGCTCGGAAGCCTGTACTCCAGTAGTAGAAATTAGTGCATCCAAGCCACGACCTAAACCGCGTTTACTCATCCCCGATCACCTCCTTAGCAAGTTCTAAATACACTTCTGCTCCTTTGGACTTTGCATCATAAATGATAACCGGCTGCCCATGACTCGGGGCCTCGCTTAAACGCACATTCCGAGGAATAATGGTTTGATATACTTTATTCCGAAAATGCCGTTTTACTTCATCCACCACTTGAATGGATAAATTGGTTCGCGCATCAAACATGGTCATCAAAACGCCTTCCAAGTTCAGTGCCGGATTTAAATTCCTCTGCACCAAAGAAATGGTATTCATCAACTGCGAAACTCCTTCCAACGCATAAAATTCACATTGGATAGGAACCAACACTGATGAAGCCGCCGTTAACGCATTTAACGTAAGCAGCCCGAGTGACGGCGGGCAATCAATGATGACAAAATCATACTGGTATTTCACTTGTTCCAATGCCCTTTTCAATCGGTTTTCGCGCGACATGACAGAAACCAGCTCAATTTCAGCCCCAGCCAATTGAATGGTAGCCGGCGCCAAAAATAACTTGTCAATTTCCGTTGATACAATAATTTCCGCCATATCAATATCATTTACTAAAACGTCATACGTACAGCGTTTGATGCCGGATTTATTGAGACCTAATCCGCTGGTAGAATTACCTTGCGGGTCAATATCCACCAATAAAACCTTTTTTCCCAGCTTAGCCAGGCAAGCTCCTAAATTTACCGCTGTAGTGGTTTTGCCCACCCCGCCTTTTTGATTAGCAATAGCGATTATTTTGACCACACTTTTCACCTCATATAAGCTCCAATAACCATCTTTTTATTATAATGTAGTTTCCCTAGTCCGACAATAAAATCCTGCGGCAAACTCCCTACTTTAATAATTATCTTATAATTGGTATAGAGATCGCTGTCTTTTCTTGACAGAAAAGTTTCCGCAGTCTATCATTAAGTTCAAACATCATTTTGTTATTTTGTTCCTAATTGACCAACTTATGTTCCTATATAATAGGAACTCGTTTGCGTATATTTTAACCTAAAGTTACCACCATGATCTTCGTACAGTATACGCCATTCCAACACAATAAATTTTTGAAGTATCGTAAAACCCGAACGACTGAAGGAGGTTGTCATGCAAACGTATTACCCGACGATAACAACCCTGAAGGCTTCCGAAGTTCGCCGTTATGCCGGTCTTAGTCCGCAAACAGATTTCTCAGAGCAAATGCTGCAAACCGCGATGCGTGAGGCAATTCTACTCATTCATCCGCAAGGAACCTGGAATACGTACCCGTATGACGAGGCTTCCCATATAATTTATACGCCCGATCCTGTTACTTTAGAAGGGAAAAACATTCAAAAATTTCTTACCGGCGCTGTACAAGTTGCCATATTGGCAGTAACGATTAGCACCACCTTAGAAGAAGAAGTCACCCGCTTGTTTGCTGACAATTCATATACGGCCGCTTTGCTGCTCGATGCAGCAGGAACTGCCGCGGTAGAACAAACGGCAGATGAACTTTGCCGCATCATTCGTCATCAGTCCTCTGCGGCTGGTTTGGTAAGCGGTAACCGATTTAGCCCTGGGTATGGCGATTGGAATATTTTGTCACAAAAGGAAATTTTACCTCTCTCTGGCGGCCCGGCGCTCGGAATTACCCTCACCGCCGCATCTATGCTGGTCCCGCGTAAGTCAGTTACGGCAATTGTCGGTTTATATCCAACGCAAGCCCAAAGCTATCCGCTTGATACAAACCATCTCAGTTGCCAACATTGCAATCAAAATTCCTGCCTGGCACGAAAGGAGACAACAAATCATGATAAAGATTTTTGACGGCGGCTTGGGAACCATGCTGCAAGCAGCCGGTTTACCCCCGGGATATTGCCCCGAATTATGGACGCTGGAAAATCCGGAAGCATTAGCCGAAATTCACCGCCAATATGTTTTGGCGGGAGCTAATATCATCACCACCAATACCTTTGGCGCAAACCGGATCAAATTGAGCCACTATAACCTGCAGGATAAAGTGGCGCTGCTGAACGCATCCGCCGTAAAAACGGCACGGTCCGCCTGTGGTCCTAATACGCAAGTTGCCGGTTCGGTTGGACCAACCGGCAAGTTCATAGCACCGCTTGGCGATCAATCATTTGAAACCACGTTTGACGTGTATTACGAACAAGCTCAGTGCCTTGACGCTTGCGGCGTTGATATGATTATCATCGAAACAATCATTGATATCCAGGAAATGCGCGCTGCCTTGCTGGCAGCCAAAGCCGCTACCACAAAACCAATCATCTGCCAGTTTTCATTTGGCGCAGACGGTCGCACCGTTACCGGCACAGACCCGGTTACAGCGGCCATAACCCTCTCTTCCTTGGGCGCCCATGTGATTGGCGCCAACTGCTCGCTCGGACCGGAACAACTTTTGGAAGTTGTTTCTAAGATCGCGCAAACAACAAACTTGCCGGTCAGCATCCAACCAAATGCCGGCATGCCGCGCCTGGAAAACGGGCGAACGATCTTTCCGATGACACCGGAGCAAATGGCCGAATGGGCGCCAAAATTAGTAGAAGCGGGAGCGGCATACATCGGCGCCTGCTGCGGGTCAACGCCTGCCCACATCAAAGCAGTCCGGGATACCTTGCAAAATTGCGGTTACCTGACAAACCCGCCGTTCCGCACGCAGCTTACAATCCCAACGGCGTTGACAAGCCGGACGAACACGGTATACCTAGGCGCGAACTTCCCAACCGTCGTCATCGGTGAACGGATTAATCCGACCGGCCGCAAAGCATTGGCAGCCGATCTCCGCGCCAAAGACTTTACTTCCATAAAAAAAGAAGCATTGGCGCAAATCCAAGCCGGTGCACAAATCCTAGACGTAAATATGGGCGTGCCAGGTATAGACCAGGCCGATACGATGAAACAAGCCGTCGAAACCTTGTCGATGCTGGTCGCGGCTCCTCTCTCAATCGATACAACCGATCCGTCTGCTTTGGAAGCCGGACTCCGCTATTATCCTGGACGGGCTTTAATTAACTCCTTGACCGCTGAACCAAAGCGGTTAGAACAATTTTTGCCACTCGCCAAAAAATATGGGGCGGCCATCATCTGCCTTCCTGTGACCGGCGCCGGATTACCTTCTACACCGGCAGAAAAAATTGAAGCAGTCCAGACGATCATCGATGCAGCTCGCCAAACAGGATTAAACGATGCAGACTTCGTTCTCGATGCGCTGGTATTGACACTGGCTGCCAACCCCGATGCCGGCAAGGGCATCCTGGAAACGTTACGCTTGTATCGTGAGCATTTTGGTTTCTTCATTTTGCTGCATGTGTCTGGCAGCCGGCTTGGATGCGCCGATTTTAAATCCCTATGATACCTCCATGCAGGATGCATTGGCTGCATCGGCCGTAATACTCGGTCAGGATGTTGGCAGCAAAAACTACATTCAAAAACAGGCTCCAAAGGAAGCGCTGCCGCAGACAACCACCGCGCCAATCCAGTCTGATCCATTGGAAGCAATTCGCCAAACTGTCATTAACGGCGAAAAAGAAAGCATCATTCCATTGGTTAAGGCCGCATTAGAGGCCGGATATTCCCCCCTCGAAATTACGGATAAAGCCCTCACCGCCGCCATGAATGAAGTGGGAACCGCATTTGGCGCCGGGCGATGCTATCTGCCGCAAGTGATGTTAGCTGCAGAAACAATGCGCGCGGCTTTTGTGACCATCAAAGAAACGTTGCCCTCCCATTCCGTAAAAAGTCTTGGAACCGTTCTTCTCGCCACAGTCGAGGGCGATATCCACGATCTCGGCAAAAACATTGTTGCCGCCCTTATGGAAAATAATGGTTTTTATGTTATTGATCTAGGAAAAGATGTCCCGCCCCAAACAATTTTAAAGGCAACAACCAAATATAAGCCGGATATTGTCGGCCTCTGCGCTTTAATGACAACCACCTTGCCGGCGCTGGATGAAACAATTGCCGTTCTGCGGGCTGCCAAATCCACAGCCCAAATTATTGTCGGCGGTGCAGTTCTCACACCGGAATATGCACAGCAGGCAGGTGCAGACGCTTACGCAGCGGATGGAATCCAGGCCGTAAACATCGCTAAAGCCTTAACAGCTAAGTGATTGGCATGTAAGTCTACGTAACCACATAAAAATTATTAAACTTCCTTAATGATTGGAAAACCCGGCTTGCGCCGAACTTTCATAGCGACGGTGGACGTCGCTGGTTGCGCTTATGTACACCAGATAAAATGTTATACTTTCTGGTGTGTACAAAAAAACAAACGCCCTGCAGCAACTGCTGCAGGGCGTTCTTACGATCGTTTAAAAGGGGGCAAACCCCATCTGGCTCCATAAACTTTGCCGCGTTTCCTCATAATACGATTCAATGATCTTCCGGTGGTTCAATTCCCACTCTGCCAACATCAACAATATCTTTTTCCCCTCCGGAGCTGCAGTATGGGTTGCGGCGTTTTGATAGAAAGTATACAGATCCGTTTCGATAAACATCGCCAGCCGCAAGGCCGACAAGTCCGTAGTGGACGTATTGATACCAACTGTCGGTTCTGGACCTTCACCGCTGCCGCGGCGGTAAAAGGTCGACCACTTCATGCTTTCCTGATCATACAGACTCATATCCAGCTTCTCGGACCACTTGCCCTTTTTCGAGAGGGAATCATATTGTTCCTGCAAAAACTCCTGGTGCGTCTTTTCCCACTGGGAAAGCTCCAAAAACATTGTTTTAGCTTCCCCATCCTGTACCTGTTCCGCCGCAGCGGCAAAAAAAAGTTCTCCTTCCTTTTCCATACTCAGAGCAAATTGAATAACCGCCAAGGAATTTTCCATAATACAAAACCTCCTTATCAATTATAAAATATGCATACTATGGATTGCAGGTCCGCCTGCCAACAAACTCTACCGTTTGGGGATTTTTAACTTTAAGTAGACCGCTTTGTCATCTTGCGTCTGCTCTACTTTAATCTTCATTCCGGCTTTTTTCATTTGGTTTATGACGCTGTGAATGGTATTTAAAAATATCCGCACATCTTTAATCATCCGGACAATATTCTGTTTTGGCTTAGCCGGCTCCGCCTGCTGCACCACCCGCTCGACAAGCTCTTCGGTTTCCCGTACGTTCAATTTTTTAGCCTGTACATCTTGTAACACGATAAATTGCTGTTTTTCATCGTCCAGCTTCAACAACGCCCGAGCATGTCGCTCTGTAAGATTCGTTTCGAGAATAACCTTACGCACGTCGTCTGTCAACTTCAGCAAGCGGAGCTTGTTCGCAATGGTCGATTGATTTTTCCCAACCCGGCGGGCCAATTCCTCCTGGGTAAAGCCGAAATTAGCCAATAATTGCTGAAATCCCAATGCCTCATCCAAATAATGAAGGTCCTCGCGCTGCAGGTTCTCAATCATCGCCAACTCTGCGGCTTCCTTATCGCTAAAATTTTTAACAATGGCAGGAACCATCGCCAACTGCGCTAATTTTGCCGCCCGCAACCGGCGCTCACCGGCAATCAACTCATAACCGGGGGATGCCGGCCGAACTAATAAGGGCTGGATGATTCCAAACTCACGGATCGAAGCCGCCAATTCCTGCAATGCTTCATCATCAAATAATTTTCTTGGTTGATAAGGGTTAGGAACTATAGAATCAACAGCGATTTCCTGCACATTTGAAAGTTCTTCCTCAGAAACCGCACTCTTCTCAGCCATAGACACATCTTCTGGTTTAGGT
>JAGFXW010000005.1 GCA_017861495.1 Bacillota bacterium | reverse complement strand
CCATTCATGGAGCTTTAATAGCACCAACAGGGCAAACCGCCGCAAAGGCACCGCATTTATGCATATATTCAGCTTCATAAAACAAATATCAACTGATATCATTGAAAAATACATAAATTGATGTATATCCTAAAGTTAATAAATTCAAAACTATAAGTTCATAGAACGCTACTTCTTCATTTTAGCTGCTGCAATTAAATGATAAACACCGTCTGGCGTAATATTCTGCCTTATCACGTACAATTGGGCTTCGCCCTCTGTCTGTGTATTGCGAGCCGGTTTTGTTAATGTTACATCATACTTGCATTGCCCAGCATCCAATTGCTGAAGAACGTCTTCAATAGGTTGTCCAACTATGTCCAATTATCACACTTCCATAATTTCTTTTTCTTTGGAGCTCATGATATGATCGGTTTCTTTTATATATTTATCGGTTAGTTTTTGAATTTCATCTTGTGACTTTTTGACCTCATCTTCAGTAACCAATTTATCTTTTTCCATTTTTTTCACAGTATCATTTGCATCTCGACGTAAATTTCGTATCGCAACACGCGCTTCTTCTGCTTTTTTATGGATAACTTTAACTAACTCCGTACGGCGCTCCTGAGTCAACTGCGGAATATTCAAGCGTATAACAACGCCGTCATTGTTAGGTGATAAACCAAGATCCGATTTTAAAATTGCTTTTTCAATGGCTCCCAGCATCGATTTCTCCCACGGTTGTATTACCAACATTCGTGGTTCAGGTACTGTAATCCCTGCTACCTGGCCAATCGGCGTCGGTGATCCATAATAATCAACTGTTATTTTATCCAATAAACCGGTTGTCGCCCTGCCTGCCCGCAAGGAAGAATATTCTTTGCGTAAAGCATCCAACGTTTTTTTCATCTTGTCTTCATTACGATCGTACCAATATTTTTTCCAAGCGCCGCTTGCAAAATATTACCTGGTTCATCAATACTGAAGACGATAATTGGAATGTTATTATCCATACACAAGGACGTTGCCGTGGAATCCATAACACCCAGTCCGCGTTGCAGAACCTCAATATAAGCAAGTTCTTCAAATTTTTTCGCGTCCGGACAAATACGGGGATCACTATCATACACGCCATCCGTGTTTTTCTTTGCCATTAAAATAACATCTGCTTCGATTTCCGCAGCTCGCAATGCTGCAGTTGTATCGGTTGAAAAATAAGGATTACCTGTTCCGGCAGCAAAAATAACCACACGACCTTTTTCCAAGTGACGGATAGCACGTCGGCGAATGTAAGGCTCCGCTACCTGCCGCATTTCAATTGCGCTTTGTACCCTTGTATCCACACCGCAGTTTTCCAAGGCATCTTGCAAAGCCAACGAATTCATAACCGTTGCCAACATTCCCATGTAATCAGCAGTAGCACGATCCATTCCTTTTGAACTACCAGCTAACCCGCGCCATAAGTTACCACCACCGACAACAACAGCTACTTGAAGCCCGGTCTCTCTTACCTCTTTAACTTGTCGCGCAATGGAATCCACTGTATCCGGATCAATGCCAAATCCTTTTCCGCCAGCCAAGGCTTCTCCACTAAGTTTTAAAATGATGCGCTTATACGCCATGGTCAGTCCTCCGTTATTTTTGTTATAAGTCTGCCAGTTCCATTCATTGATTATCGAAAAAATTTCCAATACATTTGGTTGCAAAAATAAAATTTACCAATGTATTAGCAAACAGTTTCTACAATTCTTTCCTGAAATCCTTTTGAAATATAAAAATTCACACGAAACTTATGCCTGTTTTTGCACAATGATGAAAACTTCTGGCCACCCTAAAATAAAAAGAACACGAAGGTGTTCTTTTTTGCCCATCAGGAAATATATAATTGTATCTGATGGACATAAGTACAACCAACGGCTTGCGTAGTCGCTATTAAAGCTCGGCGCAAGCCGTATTTTCTAATTGTTTAGCAAAATTTCTTTGCCTTAGGAGCAAGGTTGTTGCGTAATGGAAGCGACTTCAGCCGCAAAATCATCCGATTTCTTTTCAAGACCTTCACCCATTTGATAGCGGGTAAACCGACGAACGGAAATTTGTTCGCCAATTTTTGCAATCTTTTCTGTGATTAATTGGCTGATTGTCTTATCTGGATCTTTAATAAAGGCTTGATCCAAAAGACAAGCTTCTTTATAAAACTTTTCGATCCGGCCAACAATCATTTTATCGACAATATGCTCTGGTTTTCCTTCATTTAACGCTTGAGCACGAAGGATTTCTTTTTCATGTTCCAACGTCTCAGCCGGAACTTCTTCACGCTTTACATATGCCGGGTTAGCTGCGGCAATTTGCATCGCAATATCTTTTACGAGCGCTTTAAAATCATCGGTTTTGGCAACGAAATCTGTTTCGCAGTTAACTTCCAGTAAAACGCCGATTCGACCACCGCCATGAATATACGCTTCTACCAAACCCTCGCTGGCAATTCTACCCGCTTTTTTTGCGGCTGCTGCCAATCCTTTTTCCCGCAAATGGTCGATTGCTTTTTCCATATCTCCATCAACGGCTGTTAACGCTTTTTTACAATCCATCATGCCCGCACCAGTGCGTTCACGTAATTCTTTTACCATTTCAGCTGTAATCATCATAAATCCTCCTGTCTGCTATTAAAGGTAAGGGCTAATTTATTTGCCCTTACCTTTACCAGTCTACTGGTAAGTATATTTTATACTTTCTGACTACATAAGAACGATAAGGCCTTCGCCTTCGCTCCCCAAAAATCAGGCACCAGCTAAGTCTTACTGTACTTTTATGTTATTCTTCTACCTGTTCGCCTTGGCGGCCTTCGAGCATTGCATCAGCCATTTTTCCACAAAGAAGCTTAACTGCGCGAATTGCATCATCATTGCCGGGGATAACATAATCAATTTCGTCCGGATCGCAGTTTGTATCTACAATACCAACGATGGGGATTGATAATTTTCTTGCTTCTGCTACTGCAATACGTTCTTTGCGAGGGTCAACTATGAATAGCGCTCCTGGCAATTTACCCATGTTTTTAATTCCGCCTAAAAACTTTTGCAGGCGTTCCATTTCATGACGCAATGTAAGAACTTCTTTTTTCGATAAAACATCAAATATTCCATTAGTTTCCATATCTTCTAATTCACGCAAGCGTCCAATCCGTTTTTGGATTGTCTGGAAGTTTGTCAACATACCACCAAGCCAACGCTCATTCACAAAAAACATATTGCAACGTAAAGCTTCATCTTTAACAGCTTCTTGCGCTTGTTTTTTGGTACCGACAAATAAGATCGTTTTTCCTTCTTCAGCAATCTGACGAACAAAATTATAGGCTTCCTCTACTTTTTTTACAGTTTTTTGCAAATCGATAATATAAATCCCATTGCGCTCTGTAAAAATATAAGGTGCCATTTTGGGGTTCCATCTTCTGGTTTGATGTCCGAAATGAACACCAGCTTCCAAAAGTTGTTTCATTGAGATAACTGCCATTTTTCATAACCTCCTGTTTTTTCCTCCGCAAACCGCATTTTTCAATGTAACCGGTATCCCGGAACAGCATTGAAATTGGATCGCGTGTGTATTTACACCGGAACAAATTATACCATAACTAATATGATAAAACAATAGATGTTGAGCTTGAGTGTCATTACTTTTTATTTCCTTACATGAAAAACTTATTACCGCCCACCGCGTTCAGGCATAGAAATTAATATTACAAATTGGAATTTCTTTTTTCAAATCATATTACTTTTTATTTAATTGCAAAAGCAACATAATTTCGCCTTTGCCAATTGAAGTCGCTTTAGCTATTTCAGTAATGGTATATCCTTGTTCCGCAAGACCAAGAACCAATTGCCGACGGTTTTTATCTTCCATGTCAAGATTTTCCGTTAGATTAGCCCCTGATAACTTTTCTGCGGAATTCTGTTTGTTATCCGGTAATTTGTCAGAACTAATTGCTTCACCTATAATTTCGGAAGGTTGGATCAACGGGTTTTGCAGGAGTCCTTCAATTGTTTGTATTTGACGGTTAAGTATTTCAATACGTTTATCTGATTCTTCCAGTAAATATTCCAAATGTGTAATTTGCATTTCAAGACGGTCAATTACAACTGTGCCTGTTTCCTGTAATTGATTTTGAAACTGCAAAGCATGATCTTCCACTTTCAGGGAAAACATGCGAATTAACATATTCCGTTTATAAATTATAAAAAAAACAACAAAACAAAAAATAAGCATCATGAACACAATACCACTAAACATGACAACGACACCTCATTAAGTTTTTATATCTATGTTATGACCACGAACCGGATCTTCACATACAAAATCGGGTGCCTGATCCTCTTCTTCGTTTTTCATTTGTATATTATTTTCATTATGCCGTTTTGAGCTGGAAAAAGAGCCTCTTTCCTGGTTGTCGCTGCGAACTTTTTTGGAATCCGATTTATGAATATTTTGCACCTGGCTATTACGTAGATTGGCAATATCAACCCATTGATCGGCAACCTGCTGATGCTGCAACATTTGTTGCCGATCACTAATTTGTTGAACTTTACCAACTTCGGAAACCCGCGGGATCATTACTTGCAAATCAATAGGAAGAAGGTTCATCTGCTTTCACCTGCAATTTCTTTTTTTTAAAACCTATATGCTTGTGATTAAGAACCGACTGGAATATATTTCATATTACCTATTAAAGAGCAAATAAAGATAAATTATTCTTATCGATATGATCCTGATACTATTTCTCCGTCACCGACATAAAAAACCACAAATTTCATTGTTTCCCGGATTGGTTTAACCAAAGTACCAACGACAATTTTCACCCCAGGATATACAATATCTGATACCCGAATTTTACCATGACGCATTTCGTCAAAACTGTTCTCAATTTCATTAATTCTGTTTTGAATAGAATCTATTTGACCAATAAGATAAAAATGAGTTTTCGTAAGTTTAAGCAACAATTCACGTTTTTCAGGTGGTAACTCAGACTGATCCAATGTTTTTAGAATGGAAAGAGCTTTTTGCGTTTGATCCAAGTTAGATTTATGGTTCTTTAAATTTTTACGTAAATGCGTATATTCTTCCCGCAAGAGCGGGTTTACACCTACTTGCAAATTTGTACTTAAAGCGGAGGGCGTACCTACAGTTTTTGCATGGATTTCTTCACCTGCCGAAACCTCACCGCCAATAATAGCGCCGCGTCGTTCGATCACTTCTATCTTACGGCCTGCACTTATATGACTGTTCAGGATCACATCACGGACGAATATATCTTGGCCTGCCGACACCATCGCATTTTCAATAAAATGTGTTGTTAAATTGATTGCTGCTTTTATATAACCTTGCTGCATGCCTTGAATTCCCATTCTAATTGTCACATTATTTCCTTCAACAACAGCGCCGCTGACCGTCCCCTGGATCTCAACGTCGCCTTCCGCTTTAATACTAAAACCTGGCTGTACGGAACCATGAATAATAACATTACCGTTAAATTCAATATTCCCTGTTGATAAATCTACGTCTCCATTCACTTCAATCATCGGAATAACATGGATCTTATTACGTTTCAATATGACTTGGCCGGCTAAACCTGCTGCGATCTGATTATTATTTTCAAGAATTACATTTTTACCCAGTGGAAACGGTATATCTTTCCCCGATTTTGCCGGTACTATCTGCCCTAGAACATCAATTCCTTCGACCCCCGACGTAAAGGGAATTTTTTCTGCAATCAGTTCGCCTTGTTGTACTTGTGTATACAAATTCAGTTTCTTATAATCTACTCTACCGTCTTCAGCTTCAACCGGTTTCCCTTTCATTTCAAAATCAATATAATATTTTATTCTGGCGTCATCACCAGCTACAGGAGGTTTCCCTTTTGCACATACAGTAGTAATTCCCGGATTTCGAAGCGCTTTCTCAATCGCATCTTTATCCAAGTTATATATAACTCCGGAATTTTGCAGTTTGGCAAAAATTTCTTCACTTGAAACTGGCCGGCAATTTTGGGGGAAAAAAATTGATAGTGAGGCTTCCATTCGATCCCGGCTGACAAGCACACGAATATCGGGCTCGGCTGGCAATGACGGCGCTTCAGCAATTTTTGTCGGAACTCCCAGCGCTTCCCGTATGATTTTAATAATCATCGAAGCTTGAAAATCTTTAACGCCACGACTTTGTAAGTCGGCAATCACTATGCTGTCTTTTACCGGTACTCCATTACCACTTGGGGGATTGACCATTAAATAAACGCCTAGATCGCTTAATGCTATGACATAAGTTCCTTCTTTGGAAATAGTGTCGTTTTTATGATCCATCATAGTAGTATCGTCAGCCATAGTACCTCCAAACCTGCTTATAGTAAACTGGATTTTAAATAAGACAAAGATCCCTTCAATCGAAATAGTGCTTTTGTGTGGAGTTGAGAAATTCGAGCCTCGGATAAATGAAGTATTAAACTAATTTCTTTTAACGTCAATTCTTCATAATAATAGAGGGACACAACAGTCCGTTCTTTTTCAGGCAATTTATCAATTGCCCGTGCTAACATTGCTCTGATTTCTTGCTCTTCTGTAAATTGTGAAGGATTTGATGACTGTTGCGGAATTGTCACTGATTGTGCGAACTCTTCCAAAGAGATTACCGTGCAAGCATTTAATTGACTAACTAATACTCGTAATTCATGAGCGGATAACTGCATGGCAACAGCAATTTCATCATCGGAAGCAGATCGTCCTAATTGGTTTTCCAATTTGGCAAGCGTTTCTTCGAAAACTCGCGCTTTATGCCGCAATGATGTTGGTATCCAATCCTGCGCTCGTAACGCATCCAAAATAGATCCCCTGATGCGAGTTGCAGCATATGTTTCAAATTTAATTCCTCTAGTAATGTCAAACCGTTCAATTGCATTTAACAAGCCAAAAAAACCGTTATTCGCCAAATCATCTTTATCCACATGCTGCGGCAGTCCAATTGCAATACGGCCAGCAACAAGTTTCACAAGCGGCAGATAATGTTCAATTAACTTATCTTTCAATTCGATATTATTGGTTTGACGATACTGTTTCCATAAATCATCAACAGTAATTTCCGCATATTCTGTCTTTTCACTCATAATCTATCAACACCCGGTCCCTCAAAAATTAATTTTTCGATTGAAAAATATGTTTCATATTTTCCTGTGTCAAAGGAGTAAAGTCTGAGGTTGCGCCAGGCGCAACGGCATCTGAATTATCGCCGGCGATCACATCAACTTGCGCGCCTTTTGTTTTATACATAGTTAACAGATGTCGGAAAAAATGCTCTAAAAAAAATACCAACAGAAATCCGACCGTCAAAAAAATGAAAATAGAAACAATCGTACGAAATAACAGTGTTTCCATTCGTGCGCCATGAAACACTCCAAAAATAAACGTCAAGAAACCAGCGGCAAATGACAAAAATAGGGATAAGCGCCATTTATTCACAACACCACTCCCATACTATAACTCTTTTTCCCCTTTAGCAATTGTTTTGATCCGAAATATACCTTTTTCCAAATTTAATTCTACTGTTCGACCATAATTTCCTCCCGTGTCCCTGCCCCGCAACGGAATGTTTAATTGTGCCAGAATTGACAGAACTGCCTCCGTGTTGCGATCGCCTATACGCATAATTTCCATCGTATTAGCAAACGCAAACATTTGCGCGCCACCGGCAATTTTAGCCCAGATACGGGTTCTTATACCACCTAAACGAATAATATCCGCCACCATTAATGGAATAGCGCTATCTGCAAATTTAGCCGGATTTTCAACGGATTTTGCCGAAGAACTGTCGGGCAACATAATATGCGATAACCCACCAATTTTTGCCACAGGGTCAAACAAGGCTATGCCCACACAAGAACCTAAGCCATAACTGATTAACGATGCCGGCGCGCAGCCTACTTTGTAATCCGCCATCCCAACTTTGACCAATTCAGCCATTAACTCCTCACCCCAATTGCTGTGAGAATTGTTCCCAGCGATCCGGGATCCGGAATCAGGAAAAAGTGCCCCTTGACATCATTAGTTTCCGTACTAAATTCAGTTTCAATTACCAGGGCATGGTCTCCAACCTGCCCAAGTTGGATCAACATTACGCTTAACAAGGCACCGGCCATATCAACAGACAATGCAGGAATCGACGGCAGTAAGGTCAATTGTGTAAAATGGCTTAGTGCGTTTAAATAAGAACCCGCTAAAATATTGCCAATTTCCATGAGCGCAGATTCGTCGATAGCGCTTAATATTTTGGTTTCTCCTTGCTGTCGCCCCATCAGCATATCCACAAGACTAAAGGCACTACTGTATGGTAGAAGAAATAGAATACTTCCCGGAGCTAAACCATACACCTTTAAGTAAACGCCAGCCACCATTGTCTCGGCTCCGCCAACAACATCCGGAACTTCGCCGAGTGGTAAAATGGCAACCCGGGGTACTGTCATGTCAATTTTATGATTAATAATTTGTGACAAAGCAGTTGCTGCATTGCCAGCGCCAATATTTCCAACTTCACGTAATGCATCCAATTGCATTGCCGATAAATGCAAAATATCTTCGCTCAATTTATTCACCTCTGTTACATCGCAATTTTACGCCTATACTAAATCAACAATAAATCGTGGATCAAGTATGATTAATAACCGCTGATCAATTTTTCCAATGCCGCTCACATAATTTTCAGCCACAATTCCGCTGTTTCCCTGCGGTAATTCTATGTTTGAGAAATTTAGTGTTACCACTTCTGACACTGAATCCACCAACATACCGACAAGAACCTTCTCCATTTTAATGATAATAATGCGTGTATCTTCAGTAATTGGTGTTTCCGGCAAATTCATTCGTATCTTTAAGTCTAAAACAGGCAATACACTGCCCCGCAGATTAATAACTCCTTTTATATAATCCGGCGTATGCGGCACCCGTGTTATATCAGTCATTCGCTTTATTTCCTGCACCATAAGAATATCAAAGGCGTATTCTTCATTTCCCAAACGAAATATCACCAACTGAACTTCTTCTTTCGCATCATTATTTTGTGTCATACGAACAACTCCGTTTCAAAAATTTTCTATTTCATTAAGGAACTTACGTCTAAAATCAAAGCAACTTGCCCATTACCCAAAATAGTCGCACCCGCAATAACTTTAATTCCTTTTAACAAATTTCCAAGAGATTTAATTACAATTTCCTGCTGCCCAATTAAATCATCCACTATAATTCCAGCCCGTTGTTGTCCTGAATGAACAATTACAATAAATAAATCACTTTGTTCTTTCCGGTCGGCCGGGATATTTAAGACCGTACTCAAACGTACAATAGGAATAATTTGACCACGCAGTAAAATTACTTCTTGATTTTGTACTGTTTTTATATCCTCCGGCCGAAGATGTATCGTACTGTCTATCGAACTCAACGGTATTGCGTAAATTTCTTGGGATACTTGAACCAATAATGCCTGAATAATTGCCAATGTAAGCGGCAATCGTATTTTAAATTTGCTGCCGCTGCCAACTTTTGTTTCTATTTCTACCGCGCCGCCCAGGGACTCGATCTTTGTTTTTACAGCATCCATTCCAACCCCGCGTCCGGAAATATCCGTCACAGTTGCCGCCGTAGAAAACCCAGGTAAAAACAAAAGGTTAAGCAGTTCTTTTTCATCCATTTTATCAGCATCGGCTCTCGTAACGAAGCCTTTTTGCAACGCTTTTTCCTTAAGAGAAACCGCATTAATGCCTTTCCCGTCATCTTCAACCAAAATAACCACATTGTTTCCTTCATGCCGGGCAATAAGGCGTATTTCTCCAACAGGTCCCTTCCCCGCTGCCTGCCGGTCTTCAATTCGTTCTATTCCATGGTCAACTGCATTTCGCAGCAAATGAACAAGTGGATCACCAATTTCATCGATGACCGTGCGATCTAATTCTGTTTCTTCACCTTGAATGATTAAATTAATTTCTTTTCCCAATTCATGGGATAAATCTCTTACCATGCGCGGAAATCGATTGAAAACCTGGCCAACAGGAACCATACGAACCTTCATAACTACAGACTGTAAATCGGTTGTAACACGATCGATTTGTTCAATCGTTTCCGACAAGTCAGCAAGGCGATGAGAAATGCCAATCTGTTCCAATCTTGTCTTGTTAATTACCAATTCTCCAACCAAATTGAGTAAACTATCCAACTTATCAATGTCGACCCGGACTGATTGACCGCCTTTTAACCGTTTTTCATGTGTTGCCGTATTGACACGAACCGGCGCCATATCGACCTTGGTCTCAGGGGCAGTAAGTTCCTCCTGGTTAGAGATTGCAACTGCGTTATTTTGCACGGCATCAGGCTCAGTGGCATTTCCTCCGATTAAATTGCCGGAAATGACGCACGGTAATACACTAACCATTTCAATTTCAGAAATGGATAATATTTCTTCACGGACTTTTTCTTGATTGGCAGAAGTAAGAAGAATAATTTGAAATTGCTGATCAAAGTTACCATTTTCTAAATCTTCTGTTCCTGGAACCGTTTTTATTACATCGCCTAATTCTTCAGCAATATTCATTACCATATACGCTCTGGCGGATTTTAATAAACAATCTTCTCTTAAAATTACTTGAATTTCGAATGTACTAATTCCTTGTTTTTGCGCGCTTGTAATCATCGTAACTTCCGTGTCAGTCAAATTAGTTTCATTAAACGCAGAGATTAACGGAGGTTGCGCTTGTTCTGGTATTTTTTCTTCTTGTTCTGGTATTTGTTTTTCTTGTTCTTTTGTAACAATCGTTGTTTCTGCATTTGGTTCTTGCGTTAAAGCAGACAATTGTTGAATTAGTCCTTTGACATCTGTTTCAGAATTCTCATTATTGGCAACATCTTCAACCAATCGTTCCAAGGTGTCAACGCATTGAAATAAAATATCAATAATTACATGATTGGCTTTTAATTGATCTTTTCGTAACAAATCTAAAATATTTTCCATATTATGAGTTAATTCCGCAATATCGGTATACCCCATTGTTGCCGACATCCCTTTGATCGTATGCGCACTGCGGAAAATTTCATCTAATACGGATAAATCTGTTGGATCGTTTTCAAGCTCTAATAAACATTGGTTAAGGCTTTGCAGATGTTCCCGCGCTTCTTCAAGAAACAGTACCAAATACTGACTTACATCCATTTTTTGAATACCCCCTATTTATTTACCTACTGCTTTCACTATTTCCAAAGCAATACTGGAGATTGGCAGCACAACGTTTGCCGCATTTAATTCAATTGCCGCTTTTGGCATCCCAAACACTACAGCCGTTGATTTATCTTCAGCTATCGTATAGCCATTTTGTTGCCGTATCAATTGCATGCCTTTCGCTCCGTCCCGTCCCATGCCAGTAAGAAGTACTCCAATAGTTCTGCTACCATACAGTTGCACAACGGATTCCATCATCGGGTCAACTGCCGGTCTATGTCCGCCAATAGGGGGCATTTGGTTTAATTTCGTAATAACCTTGCCACCCATGCGCTCTACTGTCATATGATAATCGCCGGGAGCAATTAACACTAAACCTGGAGCTACAAGATCATTCTGTTCTGCCTCTTTAACCCTTAAAGAAGATAAGGCATTTAAGCGGTCCGCCAACGACTTTGTAAATCCGGGCGGCATATGCTGTACAATGAGAACGCCACAAGGCAGGTTACCAGGCAATTTTGTAATAACCTCCTGCAACGCTCTCGGACCGCCGGTTGAAGTCCCAATCACAACAATTTTTTCAGTACCTATTGAAGAAGTAAAGGCCGGAACCGGCTTAGGGATTGTCGTTACAGCGGGCAACGGCTGGCAAAGCCGTTTCACGTTAACGGTTGCTGCAACACGGGATTTATTTAAAAGTTCCTGACGAATTCCGTCGATATTTCCAATAGGTCCTGAGGTTTTGGCAATAAAATCAACAGCACCCAAACTTAGCGCCTGGATTGTTGCTTCCGCGCCATCGCGGGTTAAACTGCTAACCATTACAACCGGCGTAGGAACCTCCTGCATGATCGATTTCAATGCCTGAATTCCGTCCATTACCGGCATTTCAACATCCATTGTAATCACATCTGGTTTATATTTCTTTGCTTTCTCCAAAGCATCTTTTCCGTTGCGGGCCGTATCAACAACCGTAAAATCTTGTTCAAACTCAAATAAATCAGCCAAAATCTTACGCATAAAAGCGGAATCATCAACAATCAGAATCCTAATCATGGTCTTTTCATTCCTTTCTATGGTCAAAAGCCTCGTTGACGCCGCTCCAATTGTTTTTTGAATACATACTGAATAATTTTACTACGATCACTTTCCATAATTTCTGTGAAGCGAACAGCAGTCCAATAGACCATAACATCTTCCTGGGGTTTTTCAACCCTTACAATTTGACCATTGCACCGAATGGGAGAAGAAGCGGGAATGTCAATTTCCAGCTTAACGTGATCACCATTATATAGCCTGCGTTTTAATATTAGCAGAATCCCTCCTCCGCTAATATCCCTGGTAATTGCACTCATTGGCTCCGGTGAATCATTGGATTGAATCAACTGCACATTTACCATCAAACGAGCATCAATACGAACAAAATTTCTCTGCTGAATTTGTTTTATATTGATTGGTTCAGAAATAATCCAGACCGGCAATGGATATACTTTTTTCTCAAGAAGTATGCTGGAAAATTGATATGCTGAACCTTGAAAAATCACTTTACCATAAAAAGTATTTCCTTTGGAAAGCATGACCGGATACCCTTTGCTCATCGGCATGGCAACAACCAAGTGATCAAAATAAATTTCTTCGATCCGGCTATGATACACTTCTCCTTTCATTTCAGGAGAAAATGATATTTCTAATAATTGATTTTCTAGAACAATATTCTTAATTGCAAATTCTCTCCTTTCGCTTTATCTACCATTTCATATCTAAAAAACGATGAAAGAATCCTCGTATTCCTCTGGGTTTTGCCACCGGATTCCCATACAGTATCAAATGCGCAATATTATCAATGCAGCGCGCGGAGATAGTATCCGGAAACGACAAAATCAACGGTGTTTGTTGTTTTACTGCCTGCCGCATATTACGATCTTCATAGACAACACCTAAACTTTTGACCTGTTGTCCCAAAAAACGTGAAGAAACTTTTGTCAATTTATCAACAACATTTTGTCCTTCTTCATTATCCAATACACGATTAATAACGAGATTAACCGGAGCTGTGCCGTGATTGCTCGCATACGCTTTAATCATGGCATAAGCATCTGTAATCGCTGTTGGTTCGGGTGTTGTGATTACAATTACCTCATCCGCCGCCATTACAAAATTAAGTACATTCCTGTTGATCCCAGCCCCCGTATCAACGAGAATAAAATCGGCCCAACTATCAAATAATGTAACCTGCTTGATAATATGCTGCAATTGGTGATGTGAAAGATTAGCCAACTCATAAATTCCGGAGCCGCCAGACATAAATTTTATGCCTCGCGGACCATCCGTAACGACATCGGGCAAAGATATATTATCTTCCAGCAAATTCAGCATATTGTATTTTGTAGAATAACCTAACACTACGTCAACGTTTGCCATACCAAGGTCAGCATCAATCAACAATACTTTTTGTGCGGCGTTCGCCAAAGAAAGGGCCAGGTTCACCGTAAAATTGGTTTTCCCAACTCCGCCTTTACCGCTGGTAACGGTAATAACCCTTGTTTTACTCGTTTGACATTTGATAATGTTTCCCGAAGTACTATCCCGTATTGAATTCTTGACCATCTGTCTTAATTTTTCAGCCTGATCGCGCATATGACCCTCTCAATATTAGATTTGCCAGTTTGTTGGGATTCGCCAATTCAATGTCGTCCGGCACATTTTGTCCCATTGTAATATAGGACAGCGTAGTCGGAAACCGATACAATAAATTTAAAATAGTCCCCATGTTAGCTGCTTCATCAAGTTTAGTAAATAATAATTTTTGTGGGGAACAAGCTGAAAATTGATTGATAATTTCCAAAGCGTCACGATACTTGGTTGTCACACTCAACACCAAATGAGTTTCAATATATGGATCCACATTTAAAATCGCCCGTAATTCTTCCAATTGCACTTTATTGCGCGGGCTGCGCCCTGCTGTATCGATCAATACCAAATTTTTATCTTGATGCCGAAATAGAGCGGCTTTCAATTCATCAGGGTCATAAACAATATCAACCGGAATTCCAAGAATGTCACCATACGTTTTTAATTGCTCCACCGCGGCAATTCGGTATGTATCCGCGGTAATTAACGCAACTTTGTATCCTTCTTTCAGGGCAAAGCTGGCGGCTAGTTTCGCAATGGTAGTCGTTTTACCCACTCCTGTAGGACCGATCAAGGCAACTGTTTTACAACCAGATTTAGGGATTGTGATTCCGTCTACTTTTTGCAAATGGCCGGATACTTTTTTTAATAACAAACGGCGAAAATAATCGGGATCATCCCCCACATCCAATTGTTCTTCCGGCAAGCCTTGCAGTAAATTTTTTGCAATTTGTAAATCAATATCGTTGTGCAGCAAATAAGCCAGCGCTGGCGATGTTTCATTTTCAGCTTCTGGAATTTTCGCTGCAACCTTGTCTAATGTTTTGCGCATCCGGGCCATTTCAAGTTGTAACGAAGTCAAGTCAGGTTGCGGCTTCTCAACTGCCTGTACTGGCGGCGCATCTACCGCTGCCATTACTTCTGCCATTTCAGTGGAAAAGAAGCCGAAAAAACCTCCTTTTCGAAACCTTCTCGTATGGAGAATAACGGCGTCCCGTCCTAATTCGTTTTTAGCTTGTAACATTGCTTCCTGCAGTGTCGCAGCTGTAAACAATTTTACATTCATTTATAGCTTCACCATCCCTAGCGCTTGAACTTCAATCTTTGGCTCTACTTCGGCATAAGATAAAATAACAAGATTGGGCACAATACGTTCTGTCAGTTTTCGAAAATATAACCGAACAGCCGGACTAACCAAAACGATCGGTTGATATCCCAAATTCGTTAATTTAGCAAGTTCTGCATTTAAATTACTAATTAATTTTTGCATGGCAGAAGGTTCAAAAGCAACATATGATCCATGTTCGGTACGCTGTACTGCCGACATAATTATATTTTCCAACTGAGGATCTACAGTAATACAAGACAACGTATTATTAGTAGCATATTGATGGGAAATTTGACGTAACAGGCCTTGGCGAACATATTCTGTTAAAATTTCCTGGTCTTTTGTCACTGAAGCATAGTCCGCCAAAGTTTCAAGAATAGATTTCATGTCACGAATAGAGATTCGTTCCCGTAATAAATTAGCCAGTACTTTTTGAATATCACCCAGCGAAAGAAGAGCCGGGATCAACTCATCGACAACTGCAGGATTATTTTGTTTTATCGCATCGAGCAAAGTTTGGACCTCTTGACGTCCGATTATCTCTGCAGCATGCGATTTAATAACTTCCGTCAAATGGGTGGCGAGTACAGAAACCGGGTCAACCACCGTATACCCATTCATTTCCGCTTGTTCCCTATCGCTTTCACGGATCCATACTGCCGGCAAGCCGAATGCCGGTTCAAAGGTTGGAATCCCCGGTATCTCTTCCATGGCATTTCCAGAATTCATCGCCAAGTAATGATCGAGCAGCAAATCACCTCTGGCAATTTCTACGCCTTTTAATTTTATTAAATACACATTTGGTTTTAACTGGATGTTATCACGTATTCGAATGGTAGGGACAATCAAACCAAGTTCCAGCGCGCACTGTCTGCGGATCATTACGATCCGGTCCAATAAATCTCCACCCTGGCTCGCATTAACAATAGGTATTAAGCTATAACCTATTTCCAATTCCATTGGATCTACCTGCAATAAAGCAATAATATTTTCCGGTTTGCGAACTTCTTCTTTTTCTTGCTGTTCCTTTTGGTTCACTTGTGTTTTCGTTGCCGAGCGGACAAATTTTCGTAAAACAAGAGCGACAGAAATTGCAAGCCCGCTCAGAACAAAAAAAGGAATTCCCGGTAAACCCGGAACTAAACCAAGAATAAATAACACTGCCGAAACAGTGAAAAATATCCGTGGATTCACGAATAATTGATTGATAATATCCTGTCCGAGATTTGCTTCAGATGCCGCTCTTGTCACAACAATGCCGGTCGCAGTGGAAATCAGCAACGCTGGAATTTGATTAACCAAACCTTCCCCTACCGTCAGCAACGTGTATGCTTGAAGCGCCTGAAGAATATCCATATTGCGACTAACCATACCAATAAAAAAACCACCGACAATATTAATGAGGATTATGACAATCGCTGCAATTGCGTCGCCCTTAACAAATTTACTGGCTCCATCCATGGCCCCGTAAAAATCGGCTTCCCGTTGAATATTTTTACGCCGCTGTCTAGCTTCGTTATCATTAATTAATCCGGCGTTTAAATCGGCATCAATGCTCATTTGTTTACCCGGCATTGCATCCAGGGTAAAACGGGCGGCTACTTCGGCAACACGTTCCGCACCTTTAGTAATAACTATAAATTGGATAATAATCAAAATAACAAATACAATAAACCCTACAACCGCATTACCGCCGACAACAAAATTACCAAACGACATAATCACTTCACCCGCATAGCCATCCAATAAGATTAAACGGGTTGATGAAACGTTTAACGCCAAACGGAAAAGCGTTGCAATCAGCAATAAAGAAGGAAAAACGGAGAATTGCAACGGCTCCGTATTATAAATAGCGACCATAACAATAATCAGTGCTGTAGTGATATTTAACGTCAATAGTAAATCTAATAAAAATGTTGGCAGGGGAATAATCATCATTACGACGATGGTAACCACACCAACAGCTGCCATCACATCACTATATTGTAATATTTTTGTAAATGGGGATGAGCTAGCGGCCAATCCAGATTCCTCTTTTCTGCAATTAAATCATAGTATCCAAATCTTGATTTTCTATTTTCCATATTACTAAGCGCGTTTCTTCAAACGATACACATAAGCCAGAACTTCAGCAACCGCTTGATATAAATCAGCCGGAATGCTTTTGCCAATATCTACAGATGCGTACAGAGCACGCGCTAATGGCTTATTTTCGACAATAGCAATTCGATGCTCCTTCGCCGCTTCTTTTATGCGCTCAGCAATGAAATCTTGTCCTTTGGCCAATAATAGAGGCGCTACCATACTTTTATCATATTTTAATGCTACCGCAAAATGCGTTGGGTTTGTAACAATAACATCTGCCTTCGGTACTTCTTGCATCATCCTGCGCATGGCCATTGCCCGCTGGCGTTCTTTAATTTTTCTTTTGAGTTCAGGGTTGCCTTCCGTTTGTTTAAACTCTTGTTTTATATCGTCTTTGCTCATCTTCAAGCTTTGATTGTGTTCCCACCATTGATAAAAATAATCCATAACCGCCATAACAAGAATAACGGCTCCAATTTGAAAAGCCAGGTCCAAGGTCAAAGATGCCGTAAACGCAATCACATCAGAAAGATCAGCAGAAATCAACGAAGGCATTTTCGTTGCTTCTTTTACAATTAAACGGTAAATAAAATAAGAGATAACGACTACCTTAAATAAAGCTTTTAATAACTCTTCCAGGGATCGTTTTGACAATAACCGGCCAAAACCATTAATCGGATTGATTCGATCAAATTGCGGCATAATCGGGTCCCAGGAAAATAAAAAGCCGACCTGCAAAAAATTCACAATCAAGGAACAAAAAAATAATATAATCATAATCGGAAACATCGTCTTCAATAAAACCAGGCTCATCTTTAAAAAAATTACATAGAGAGTCTGCGCCGTCAAATCCGCCAAAGATAGGTTAGACAATGTTAGGCGCATGAAATCCAACAATTCCGAATATGTGTAAGGACCTATTAATTTGAGGGCAAAAAACGCTGCCAAAATAATAAAAGCCGTATTAATCTCCGTACTTTTGGCAACTTGTCCTTTTTTTCGCGCTTCTTCTTTATGTTTAGGAGTTGCTTCTTCTGTTTTTTCACCGGCAAATAACTGCAAATCAAAATTTTGCAGCTGAACCGAAGGAGTCGATCTCACCATATTAGCGCAAAAGATTGATAAGATGGTAAAGATCCCGATACATGGCATTAAAACTAACCTCCAAAAAAATAATAAAAAAAGGCAATGCCGTTGATAAAACAAAAACTCCTACAACAATCTTGATAGGAATACCGACAACAAAAATATTCATTTGCGGCATTGTCCGCGCTAAAATTCCCAATGCAATATCCGTCAAAAATAAAGCAATTAAAATCGGGATCGTTATCTTGAACGCAAAAATAAAGGCATCCGATATCATGGTAACAAACAATTCCGTGATCGGCATAACTTGTAACACGACAGAAGCAACCGGAACAGCCTTAAAACTATCAAATAGGGCTGATAAAAATATATGATGACCGTTTGCAGAAAGATAGACCAGCAAGGCTAAAATATATTTGAAATTACCAATTAGCGGAACTTGTTGAGCGGTTTGTGGATCAAAAATATTTACAATGCCAAATCCAATTTGGGTGTCAAGTATATGGCCTGCCATTTCTACGGCTGTAAATAGTAACGATGCAGCAAATCCTAATAATAGCCCAAGAATAAATTCACTAATTACCAGTATTATGAAAAAAAGCAACGAGGACACAGCCGATATATGATTGTTATCAAATAATGGCATGATTAATACGGCGCAAAGCAAAGATAAAGCAGCTTTTAATTGCACAGGAAGATTACGACTGCTAAAAATTGGAGCAGAGGTAAATATCCCTGTGATACGGGCAAAGATTAATAAAAAATAGCCCATTTGATTTTGCGCTAACGCAAATATGTCCAAAGCAAAAAAACCACCTTATTTCAGCGTATCATTTGCGGTATATTAATTAGAATATCCCGGGTATAATTGACGATCAAACTTACCATCCACGGTCCAAAAAGTAAAACAGCGACAAAAACGGCAATTATTTTGGGAACGAACGCTAATGTCTGTTCCTGGATCTGAGTTGTTGCCTGAAAAATACTTACTGCAATTCCGACAAATAGCGCTAATCCCAGCATAGGAGCTGATATCAACATAACCATGAGCAATGCGTCACGGCCAATTTGAATTGCCACATCAGATGACACAATGGAGCCCCCTTAATTAAAACTGGCTAACAATGAACGTACAATGAGATGCCAGCCATCCACCAGAATAAATAACAAAACTTTAAACGGCAATGAAATCATGACTGGTGGGACCATCATCATACCCATTGACATTAATGTACTTGCCACAACCATATCAATAACGATAAATGGAATATAAATTAAAAAACCAATTTGAAAAGCTGTCTTCAATTCGCTGATAACAAAGGCTGGAATAAGAACCGTAGAAGGAACTTCATCCGGTGAATTGGGCCGCGGCCCTTCCGACAGATTAACAAATAAAGCAAGATCATTTTCCCGCGTCTGCTTAAACATAAATTCACGCATCGGCTTCATTGCTTCAGTCATGGCAGTTTCTTGACTAATACTTCCAGAAAAATACGGCTGCAATGCATTCTTGTTCACTTGATCAATATACGGAGACATTGTAAAAAAAGTTAAAAACAAGGCTAAGCCGATCAATACTTGATTCGGCGGCATCTGTTGCGTTGCCAAGGCGCTGCGTAAAAATGACAATACGACAATAATGCGCGTAAATGAGGTCATAAGAATTAAGATCGATGGAGCCAGTGTCAATACTGTCAATGCAAATAATATTTGCAAACTAACCGCGACTTCCTGGGGATTGCCAGCTGCTCCCATGCCAATATTAATACTTGGAAAAGGAACCGGAGCCGCTAAACCTGCCGAAGGCAATAAAAGCAGCCCCATTACAGCCGGGATAACATTGAATATTTTTCTCTTCACAGCTTATCTTTTCTCCTTATCCACGGAAGAGCTGTCTTCGCCTTGTCGATTGCTGCCAAAAACCCCCGGGAATTTTTCAGACATTTTATGCAAAACTACAAGCTGTTTCTGAAAAACAGCATTAAATTGACTGTTTATTGGATTATTAGGCTGATTTTTTATTTTTTCTATCTCGTCCGGCGATGTAATTTCTTGCAATAAATTGATATTATGATCCGTTACACCCAACACCAAAATCCGTCCCGCTATTTCTACGACATACACGGCACGGTTTGAACCGAACGGCAGATGAGTGAGAATTTTATTGTCACCAGCCATATTCATTACTCCCATTTTCTGTCCAATCAAACGGGAAGTAAAATACGCCAGGCCAAGTACCAGCAAAAACACAATGATTAAAAAAATCAAATACCCGACCGTTAACAACAAAGATGATGATCCAGCCTGCGGTTCTTGATATTTGAGATATTCTGTCCCTTGTTCCGCGGCAAAACACTGTCCTGTGATGATTGTAAAAACAATTATCAGTAACATTACAACAACAAGACTATTATATTTTTTCATTGTTAACCAACTGCTTTGCGAATAGCCTCTAAAACACGATCAGGTTGGAAAGGCTTAACGATAAAATCACGTGCCCCCGACTGAATTGCTTCGATAACCATGGACTGCTGCCCCATTGCACTACACATAATGACCTTTGCATTGGGGTCGATTTTTCGAATTTCTTTTACAGCAGAAATTCCATCCATTTCAGGCATTGTAATATCCATCGTCACTAGGTCAGGACGTAACTCCTGGTATTTTTCAATCGCCCGAAGGCCATTTTCCGCTTCACCCACAACTTCATAACCATTTTTTGATAAAATATCTTTAACCATCATTCTCATAAAAGCGGCATCATCAACGACTAGAATACGAGTTCCCATTAACATATCTCCCTTATCTAAAAATTTTTATATTATTATTGCAATCCATTGGTACGTTCAAGTTGGCTTACTATTTCTGTAATCCTAACACCAAAATTTTCATCGATGACAACAACCTCTCCTTTAGCAATTAATTTTCCGTTGACCAAAACATCGACAGGCTCTCCGGCTAACTTATCCAATTCAACAATCGATCCAGGCACTAACTCCAAGATGTCCCGGATTAATTTTCTTGTACGACCTAGTTCAACAGTAACCTGTAAGGGGACATCCATAATCAAACCAATATTAGTTGTATCCGAAAGTGACATTCCTCCGGAAACAAGTGGCGCAAATTGAACCGGTTGCACCGTGACATTTTGCTGATATTGCGCTTTAGACGGTGCAATTTCTGGAGGGGGTGACGGATTTGGCAAAGGCATAGCGCTGGGAATATTCACTGGCTGTTGTTGAGGCAAGGTTTCTTTAATAGTTGGTTTTGTCGTTGGCGATTGTATGGATCCCATCAAACCGGAAACCAGTTCACGGGCAAAATCCATTGATAAAACTTGCATAATTTCACTGTCAATTAGCCCTTCCACTTCCATTCGGAAAGAAACACGAATAACCGACTGGTCATCTGAAGTCAAATCTGATATGGATGGATTATCCGCAAAATTCATAATATTCACCTTTGGCGGTGAAATATCAACTTTCTTCTTAAACACCGTTGACATCGAAGTTGCTGTCGATCCCATCATTTGGTTCATGGCTTCCGTAACTGCACTCATGTACAACTCATTCATATCCGTAGGAGGGTTCGAACCATCGCCGCCCATCATCAGATCTGCTATGATCGCAGTGTCCCGTTCTTTCATAGCTAACAAATTTCCGCCTACGAGCCCATGTGTATATCCAACTTCGATTACTACATAAGGCAATGGATATTGATTCTTTATCTCGCGCAGGTTCGTTATAGAAACTTTTGGTGTGGTAATCGATACTCGACGGTCAAGAAGAATAGATAATGTAGTTGCCGCACTCCCCATCGATATGTTTCCAATTTCTCCCAACGCATCTTTTTCGAGATCTGTCAGCTCCATAGCCGGTGAAGATACTGCCGGTTCAGCCTTCAATAGTGCATCGATTTCTTCTTGTGAGAGAAACCCTTCACTCACTGTCTTCAACCCCTTCTAGACAAATTTTCGTTATTTGAATTGCAGTATTTTTTCCAGAAACCCCAGGTTTACATTTAAATTTTTCTCCATTTCCCACAAATACTTTTAATTCATCTGTAACTTTCGTTCTTAACCGCAATACGTCATCCACTGATAAATCCAACAACTCATGAACAGAAACAGAAGCCTGCCCCAGTTCAACGGACATCGGTATGAAAGAATGTTCTAATTTTCGTTGTAAAAAGGATATATCTTCTGACGATGCTTGCCTGGCCATTGATGAAGCAACCCAAAAAGTCGTTGTTAATTTTGACATAATCGATTCCAACACAAGATACGGAATACAGATGTTGATTAAACCCTCGGTCTGCATAATTTTTGCTTGCAGGGTAATGATGACAACCATATCATTAGGAGCAACAATCTGTGTAAATTGAGGGTTTGTTTCTATTGCTTCCAAGACCGGTTCAATAGTTAAAACTTGTTTCCATGCTTCTTGAAAACTCTCTAATGATTTTGACATAACACGCCGAACTATCGCTTCTTCAATGTCGGTAAGCCCTCTTGATTTCATCGTCGCAGAACCGGTTCCGCCAAATAAACGATCAATAATAGCAAAAATCAAATTGGGATGCCAATCAAAGATTACATTCCCTTTTAATGGGTTCATTGCAAAAATACTGATAACACTAGGATTAGGAAGTGAACGAATAAATTCTTCATAAGTCAATTGATCTACAGAAACAACATTAATATGAACGATGGTTCTTAAATGCCCTGACAAAAAAGTATTAAGAAAGCGGGCAAAATTTTCATGCAGCATATACAGTGTCCGGATTTGGTCTTTGGAGAACTTATCCGGGCGCTTAAAATCATAAACTTTGACTTTACGTTGTTTTTGTTCAAGATGCATTTCTTCTGCTGAAACAACACCAGTTGATAATGCTGATAATAGTTCGTCAATTTCAGTTTGTGATAAAATATCCGGCACCGACAACGCTCTCCTTTCTGTACGTAACTCTAAGTACTTCTATGATATCTTTCGGTTATTGAAGTAAAAAAGTCGTAATATACACTTGGTATACCCGATCTTTACCAAGTGCAGCATTGATTTCATTCTTTAACAATGTTTTCAATTGTTCTTGCTTATTGGGTTCAAATTCTTCCGGTTTTTGGGAACGCAAAACATGCAATACGATATCTTGAATTTTTACTTCCTCAGGCGAAAGAGATTTTCCTTCTTTCGGTGCTGCATTTTTGTCAGGACTCAACTCTAAAATTAATCCAATTTTTAAATATCGTCCACTATTTACACTACCAATATTTAAAACCAATCCATCTTTATCGCCCAATTTAAGAAATATTCCTGGTTCGCGTTGAACAGTTTTTTTATTATCCATAAAATAATTTGTGAAAACATAATAAGCTATGCCGCTGCATACAAGCAATGTGGCAATGACGGCGCCAATAATTAACTTAATTGATAATCCTTTTGTTGTTTCGGCCATAGAAAAAGTTCCTCCCGGCAAATAGATTTCTTAACGTCGTGAATTCAATCCCCACTATTTTGTTCCTTTACCGCTCCCCGTGCTTTGGGCGCCAGGAAAGCAAGAAGTTTTTCTTCAACAATACGAGGATTATCACCGGCCTGTACTGATAAAATTCCCTCTAACGTAACCTCATGCAGGAGAATTTGCTGTGAACTGCGATTTTTCAATTTTGCCGCAACAGGAAGAAAAAATACATTGGCGCTGCCCACACCGTACAAAGTTGCTATAAAAGCGGTAGCAATGGAAGGTCCAAGTGTTTCCGCCTCACTGAGATTCCCTAACACATTAACAAGTCCCATAACTGTACCTATAATTCCCATAGTAGGTCCAAACCCGCCGGCGGCTTCAAAAATTGCCGCGCCTTTATGATGGCGTTCCTGAATAAAAGTAAGTTCTGTTTCCATAATGCTTCTCACTAATTCGGCGTCAGTCCCATCAATTACCAACTGCATCCCTTTTTTCAAAAAAGGATCGTCAATTTCTGATAAGTTTTCTTCTAGAGCCAACAAACCTTCTCGTCTTGCCTTTTCCGCAAAACCTACAAGGGTAACAATTAAATTTGTAGCATCATACTTTTTGTCTTTAAAAGCTATGCCTAAAAGCTGTGGAACAGTCTTCAACTCAGCTAGAGTAAATCCAATAGCAGTTGCGCCAGCTGTTCCTCCAAAAACTGTAACAAAAGCCGGCAAACTAAAAAGGCTGCTTATCTGACCTCCTTCTAGTACTACAGACGCCATTAAAGCGCCTAATCCTAGTATTAATCCTGCAATCGTTACAATATCCATTCACTACACCTCGACTAACGTAAGTTGACAAACATTGCCCGCCGATACTCCAGTACCCGGTTAATAATCTCTTCTTTTTTTTCTTCTACAATCAATTTCTTGCCATTTGTAAGAGTGATGACTGTATCCGGAGTTTCTTCAACAGTCTCAATTAAATCAGCATTAAGGACAAACTCATGGTCATGGCTCTTTAAACGAGTCAATTTGATCATAATACCATCAGCTCCTCTACAAAATAAACTTTGCGGGGGATAACCGCGCTATCCCCCACAAACATAAGGTTTACTAGCGTTTTAAGTTAGCTAATTCTTGTAACATCTCATCAGTGGTCGAAATAATTTTTGAATTTGCTTGAAATCCCCGCTGCGTAATGATCATGTTGCTGAATTCTTGAGCCAGGTCAACATTGGACATTTCCAGTGAACCCGCGTTTAACGTCCCGCTTCCTTGCGCTCCTGGAACATACATTGTTGCGTTTCCTGAATTACTGCTGGCTATATACATACTATCACCAATTTTTGTCAAACCGCCGACATTGGGAAACATCGCTATTGAAATTTGCGCTAAATTTCGAGTAAGGCCGTTGCTGTAACGCCCTATAACCATACCGGTTGAATCAATGGTTGTTCCTTGCAATTCGCCTGCTGCCAGCCCATTTTGCGTGTTAGCCACAACAGTTGTATCACCGCCATATTGCGTTATCTTCGAAAAATCAGGAACAATAGAAACTAATGCGCCGCCGGTAACGGGTGTAAAAGTAAATGCAGGGTATGTTGCAGAAGGCGCAACGTATTTGCCGTTAGAATCAAAATCCACTTCGTAAATTCCGGCAGTCACGGGCAAACCGTCTTCCGTAGTTGCAGACGGAGTAAATGTCCAGGCTGAAGTAGCCGTGGCCGGCGCCGTTGCGCCGGGCGAAGCCAGTTTGGTAAAAGTTCCGCTAACACGGTGTTCTGTTCCGTTGCTATCGTAAACAGTAATGGCGCTTTCCGCAGTATTACCAACTGTCGCACCAGCTGATAAATTGTTTGCATATTCTATACTGGTCGTTGCGAAGCCTCCTATGCCGCTTAAATCTACTGTAATTCCCATGACCTGTGTATTAGAATCCGGATCAGTCCCTGTTACTGGATTGCCTATCCAGCCGACAACTTGTTTACCATCTGCCGAAAGCAGTTTCCCTTGTTTATCAAAATCAAAATTTCCATTCCGAGTATATAGAAAACTATTATTTCCGCTGTCTAAAACAAAAAGCCCTTGTCCCTGAATGGCCAAATCGGTTGCTTTCCCAGTTGGTTGAAGACTGCCGTCTGAAAAGATTGTATTGATACAAGCTACTCCCATTCCAAGACCGACCTGTACCGGATTCGTACCGCCTTGGCTGCCATTTCCGGCTGTTGCATTTTCCAAGGTTTGACTCATTACATCTTTGAAAGAAACACTACTTGATTTAAATCCAATTGTATTAACGTTTGCTATATTGTTGCCAATAACATCCATCATCGTCTGATGATTTCTAAGACCCGATACTCCTGAATAAAGTGAACGCATCATCCATGACCTCCTATTTTTGTGTCCTTACATTACCATTTGACTGCTTCAATCATTCGGCAGTCAGGGCTTCCTCAAGAGGTCCAGCCCTAAATTATAATTGCACTGTCAATATTCGTGAACAAGTTATTCTTCATGCTGGCGCCATCCATAGCAGTGATAACCGTCTTATTTTTTACGCTGACCACTAATGCAAGATTATTATCCATCAACACTAACGATTCTTTGGCGCCTTTTTGCGCAGCCTTGTTTACTGCCCCGTTTAATTTCGCTAACCCAGCTTGATCAATCGTAATATTGCGGCTTTGTAACCGCTGAATAGCATGCTGAGAAAACTTTACATCTGATAATTCACGTTCAAGGATTTGGCCAAACTGGGAATTGTTATTGCCCGAAACAGCACGGCTGCCGCTAACAGAAGTAGAATTGGCGTTTGTATTGATTTGGGGTAATAATGATTGTTGTGACAGGGAAAATCGATTATCGATCACCGAAGATCATCCTCCTTATGTCGCATTTGTAATGGATGTCACCTTGCTTAAATCGACTTTCTGATCGTCAATCAACAATTGAGTTTCACCATTTGATACGAGAATCGTTTTGACTATGCCGCTATTTTCTTTACCATCTTTAGACCATGAAACAACTTTACCGATCATTGACGTTGCCTGGGTTGTTTGCATTGCAGCCGTCATATTTTGCATTTGTTCCAAGCTGGAAAATTGTGCCATTTGTGAAATAAACTGCGTATCATCCATGGGCTTCGTAGGATCTTGATAGCGCAACTGGGTTACCAATAAATTCAAAAAATCATTTTTCCCTAATGATTGGTTTTGGACATTCGAAGTTGCCGTTTGATTCGAGCTTGCAGTAGACTGGGCTACTGAGTTTGAAGAAGTAATAGTAGACATTTTCCCACCTCCTTGTGGTATTAAATTCGATAGTCCACGCCTGTCGATTGACTGCTAGTAACCTGTGATGCTGTCAGCGCCTCTATTTCCTGAAAAACTTCATCATCAAATCTTTGACTTTGCGCTTGAGTAGATTGGGCATATTGCCAAGTATGACCATTTTGCTGTCCACCGGAAAAAAATTGGTCCAATCCAGCATAAATTCCAACATGGCTTACTTTCACTCCGGCACTGGCCATCTCTTGTTTGAACTGTGCAATCGATGCCTCTAAAACAGTTCGGACCTCATTGTTGTTGGAATGAAAAGTCGCTGATATAGAACCATTGCTTACAGCAATTTTTAACGTCAAATCGCCCAGATGCTCCGGCTTCAGTTGAATCACCATTTCAGAATTGTTCACACCATGGATTAATCGAGCTTGATCTACAATTTGGGTAACAATATTATGCGGATCAATATTGGATGATAAATTTGTCGTATCCGCAGCGGTTGTTGTAAGATCGCTCACTGGTAAAACATTCTGATATCCAAGCGAACCAGGTAATACCATATTTATTTCTTCTTGTTTGCCTTTTGTTCCATCGAGATTAAACCCTGTAAGTATCTCCCCATCGACACCAGGAGCATTTTGTCGTAACGATTGTTCAAGTTTCGACTGCAAAGTGTCTTGCCGGTAATTGTGAAAAACACCGCCGGCCACTTCATTAGGAGACACTATAGTTCCGTTAATTGAACTCATTTCGGACGTCTCAAGATCCTGCTGCAGAGGTTTATTTATTTTACCTATTGCGCCAGCAGCTTGCAATCCCGTGGGAGTAGGCATTTCTGATAAGGTTGCTGCCGCCTCCGATGTTACGGGTATCGTCGTGTTTTGCGCAAAACCTCGTGTTACTGCTATCGGTCCCTTACTTTGAACATCGGCTATTGGAAAAAAACTTCTTGCTTCACTGTCTTGTGTAGATTTTAGCAATTTACCAACCTCGTTGTCGTTCGCACAAGAAACCAATTCCGCCTGAAGTGTCGTAGTTTGTCCGCTATTCCCAAGCAAAGAACCTGTAGTGGATCCGACCGCTGAAGACACGGCGTTCTTCGACAAACTATTTTGATCTTTCGAAGTGAAAACGCTTGATGCCAAAAAAAGTGGCAACTTGCCTGTCAATTGCGGAGAAGTAAGTTGAATATTTTGTGTTCCGGATGACTGGTTTGATTGCTGCAGCGTAGACCCCCCCGTAAAATCCGTTCCATAAAATACGCGTGCCGAAAGTGTATCCTGGGTCAAATCCTGTTGCAATGCCGTATCTGAATTTTGTACTAAAGTGGCAGTCGCCGCTACGTCGCTTGTACTCGAAGCATCTTCTTTTTCCATTGTTGAACGGCTTGGTTTCGCTTCAACGCTGAGCCTTCTGGAGTCTACTGATTTAGCATTTCCTGCTTTCCCCTGAACATCTTTTAAGATCACATTAAAATGGGATTCGCCAAGGTTCGCTTCTGCCGATACCTTTGACACTCCTGGACTAAGACCGCTTATCAAATTTAATGGATCTGTCGCTATTTGTACCGCTTGCATTTTTTTCACCCCCTTTCCTATTCATAATATAACAAAAAGAGAATACAAATCGGCAGAAAATATCAAAGTACTGTACATGACTTCAACGATTTGTAGTTCCTTTCATCATCATCTGGGTCAAATTAGCCGCCCGTTGCGTCTCAAACAGCGGCAACAATCTGGAAACTTGTTCTTCTTCCATTTTTCCGAATATCTCCAATATTGTAGTATCATCTAGTTTACTCAATATCGGCGCTGCTTCATCAGGTTTCATATTACCATATAATCGGGCTAACTTGCTAATCCGTTTAGCAGCTTCCGCCTGTTGCGCTTTTTGTTGTTTTTGTAAATCTACATTTTGCGGCAAAACTGATGTTTTACTCGGTTCCGTTGTTGCATTGGACATTGAAACAGTGTTAGCATTCGGCATGATAAGCGGAGCTGGTTCTCTAATGGGATCCGACATCGTTTCGACAGACTCGAAATTCGTTTTGGGTCGAGGAAAAAATTTTCCAATCAGAGGATACTCATATGCTTTATATTTATTGACTAATTCAGGTGATCTGGAAATACCATAAATTGCACCTGCACCAATTCCCATTACCAAGAAAAAAAGAATAATAAAAATGATTGGAGCCATTTTCACAGTTTTCTTTTTGGCTGGTGTCATAGGCTGAAGCGGTTTATTGTTAGTAGAATTTATTTTTCCTGCCATAAAATTGCCTTTCTACAACGGTCAGTACAATGCTTTAACCTGAGCTACGTAGTTTTGTGTCTCCTTGAAAGGAGGGACGCTGCCGTATTGAGCGACTGCATTGGGTCCAGCATTATATGCCGCAATTGCTTTATCAATATCTCCGCCAAAAATGTCAAGCATCTGTCTAAGATATCGAACTCCTCCGTTGATATTCTGCTGCGCATCATTGATATCGTTAACTCCCATAGCGCTCGCCGTTTCCGGCATCAGTTGCATGATACCGATCGCACCGGCTGAAGATACAGCATTGGCAGATAGTCCTGATTCTGTTTTCGCTACAGCAACTGCCAAACGGGGATCAACGCCATACTGAACAGCTGCCTTTTCAATACTATTAATAATTTTAGTTGTTTCTGCCGATTGTTGAGTGCGGGCTGAGTACTCCTGAGCTTTTGTCAATTCTGCAGAAAAATTGATTGGATTTTCCGCTTTGATTCCAAAACGACGTTCAATAGTATCAATTCGTTGGAATATATTGCTTATCCCGTTTACCATCCGGAATTCCCTGCTTTCTTTCGGGCAAAAACTTGTATGCCCACTTCATCGATTGCTTTTTGTTCTTCCTGCAATTGTTCATTACAGTATTCGGCATATCGTCTGTCTTTCAGTTTTTCCACAATTTTACGTTTTTTTGCACTTTCCAATAGCCTCTTCTGACATTCCTGGCAAACATGTTGCGAATTTTCAATCACGTAGTGCTGATTTTTGATATCTTCATTGATTTTATCGAGATAATTTTGGAATAACTTAAATTCTTCAATTTTTAACTTTTTTTGCTGTTTTTGTTGTAATAATTCGCTGGTTTTATCCCTGTTTTGTTTCAATCGCTGCATATCTTCCAACGCTTGTTTATATTGAACCAATGCTTGATTTAGTTCTGCCTGCAATTGTTCTTCTTGCCTTTTCCGAACTTCCAATAGTGTTGCCAAGCGAAACTGGAATGGCTTCATAATACCTCACCTTACGTAGCGGACGAAAAGTCGCTGATTTTCTTTATAGCAGCAAATGTGTCCTGCATCGAATTCTTTTCATAAATAGTCTGTTGTAAAAAAGAATTAATTCCTGGTCTTAATGTTATCGCTTGGTCAATGATCGAATTGCTCCCAGTCACATACGCCCCTATGTTAATTAGATCTTCCGCCTCTTTATACGCAGACAGTAAGGAACGTGTTTTTTGCGCCGCGAGCAAATGATCTTCATCAGCCAGTTCCATCATGAGACGGCTAACACTTTGCAGAATATCGATCGCCGGGTAATGATTTTGCGCAGCCAAGTCACGTGATAATACTATATGGCCGTCAAGGACACTGCGTACACAATCGGCGATGGGTTCGTTCATATCATCTCCATCAACAAGCACCGTATAGATACCAGTAATGGAACCAGTCCCAGCAGTTCCAGAACGTTCCAGCAGTTTAGGAAGCATGGCAAAAACAGAAGGCGTATAGCCGCGGGTAGTCGGTGGTTCGCCAACAGTCAACCCGATTTCCCGCTGCGCCATCGCAAATCGCGTCACAGAATCCATCATCAGCATTACATTCTTGCCTTGATCACGAAAATATTCTGCAATGGCGGTAGCTGTCAATGCGCCTTTAATCCGCAATAGCGCCGGTTGATCGGAAGTCGCGACAACTACAACAGAACGTTTTAATCCTTCTTCCCCCAAATCACGTTCAATAAATTCACGTACCTCGCGGCCACGTTCGCCAATCAAAGCGATTACGTTAATGTCCGCAGAGGTGTTACGGGCAATCATTCCCAGCAATGTGCTTTTTCCGACTCCACTCCCTGCCATAATGCCAATGCGCTGACCAAGACCTAATGTAATCAAGCCGTCAATGGCTCGGACGCCCACAGCTAATTGTTCTGTAATACGAGGGCGTGTAAGAGGCGCAGGCGGCGGGGCGTGTAATGGATAATCCAACTTAGCCTGTAACGGGCCTTTCTCATCAATCGGTTGCCCCAGTCCATCCAGAACACGTCCTAATAATCCCGACCCAACAGAAACTTTCAAGTTTTTGTGAGCGGACAATACCTGACAACCAGGACCGATTCCCTGCATTTCGCCAATTGGCATCAATAATACCCTGTTTTCCCGAAACCCTACAACTTCGGCAGGAATCGGATCAACTAAACTGCGGGAAACAACATGACAAAGGTCGCCCAGGTTCACGTTGGGCCCTTGGGACTCCATCACCAGCCCAATAACCTGGGTAACTTTACCGGTCAAATTTAATGTCCGCGTAGATTGAATAGTTTCTAGCCATGGTTTAATAGAAAATGGTTTCATGGCACTAATTCTTGTAAAGCACTTTTTAATATTGCTAACTGGGTATCAATTCGCGCATCGAGTTTGCCATTCATCGTTTCAACAAAACAGCTTCCTTTAGTAAGCGTAGTATCCGAAAGAATGGTTAAACTTTTTTCACCACCGATTACTATTTGCAAATCTTTTTTTCCCTGCAAAACAACTCCATAATCATCAGGCGCTACCATAATTGTAATAGAATCCTGATCGCGTACTTCTTGCAAAGCCGTTTGTATCAGTGCTAATACGGAATTGGGCTCTTGCTGTATTTCGCGGGCCAGGACTTTTTCGGTAATTGCAAAAACTAAATCCATTATTTGTTCAGAGGAGGATTGAACAATCGTTTCAGCCTCTTTTTTTGTTGCCAAAATCATTGATTGGGCCTTTGCGGACGCGTCTTCAATTAATTCATGCACTTCTGCATATCCAGCTTCAACGCCAGCCTTTTTGCCTTCTTCATAGCCTTGTGCATAGGCTGTTTCCCTTACCTGCTTTTTTATTTCTTCGATCTGCAAATTGGCCTTCAAGATCATTTGATCGGCTTGATATTTCGCTTTTTCCAGTATCTCCGAGCCAATCTCACGTAACACTTCTTCCGCTTCTTCCGGAGATACGCCAACATCAATCTCCGTCGCGGCAGCAGTCGCAGTTGCTTCATACAAAACAGAATCATAAATTAACTTCGGCTTTTCGTGCAAATATACACACTTTATAACACTAGACAATCATCTCGTCTCCTTTGCCGCGTGAAACAATGATTTCACCTGATTCTTCAAGACGACGGAT
>JAGFXW010000188.1 GCA_017861495.1 Bacillota bacterium | reverse complement strand
TGTCGATCCTCCTAAAAAAAATTAACCGTTACCTTTGGGAACCTCGGTTTGGTAGTTCCACCACCACCCTCCTTGAGTTTTCACCATGAAGTGCTTGCTGAATTTCACTTAGCTCAGGGCGCTCCAAATAGAAGATTGTTTTGGGTCCCTCAATGAAATCACGAATAGTGTGCGCATCAGAAGCAGTAACTACCGGAAGTTGACCAATAGCGGGCAACAAGCGGCGCGCGTCTGCCGGATTTACTCTGCGTGACACTTCGACGGCATCTAAATGAACATCCGGTGGGATAAAGCCAAGTTGCGAAAGGACACTGTAGGTTGGCCTATCCACATGGCTGGCTATACAAATTCCACCTAGTTCCACCACTTTGGCTGTTACTTCGGCAATATTCATCGAAAGTGCGGCCAACAACATTTCCGGTTTACTCCGTAAAAAATTGTCTTCGCTGTCAACAACAAACTGCCCGCCAAAATGTTTTTCATCATTTAATAATCCACTCATATGCAGTTGTACTAGTTTTTCCCAACTTTTCAACTGCCGTACTTTTTCGAAAAGAACCACGAGATGAATTTCTTCGCTCGTTTCCACTTCCATCCCCGGCAGCACAGTCACCGAAGTCCCTTTTGCCGCTTCCAGCGCAGCCGTAACATTATCGCAGGCATTATGGTCAGTAATCGCAATAATGTCAATGCCGTGTTCTTCTGCGGTCCAGACAATATTCCTGGGTGTCATCTCCACTTCGGCGCAAGGTGACAAAAGGGAATGGATATGCAGATCGGCAATATAAGGCCGTATCATGCCCCTCGAACGCCCATTTCGTACAACCGACCAACAACTTCAAAGGTTGGCAAGGCGGTCGTAAGAATTACAATTCCTTCCTGCTCTGCTTTTTGCAATGTTTCCGGTGCCGGTTCAGCCCCGCCGGCAATCACAATCGCCGCCAATCCGGCTAACGATGCTACCGCCGCAATGTTTTGATGGCCTTGCATAGTTACCCAAATGTTCCCGTTTGTTGCCTGACCCATCACATTGCTTAACAAATCAGAGGTATAGCCGCCGGTAACCGGGTTCGCCAGCGCTTGCTTACCGGTTACAACAACGACAGGCAATCCGGCAACAATGTCCTGAACGTTCATGAATTTTCCTCCTGTTTTTTACTGTCATTCTGCTTCTCATCAATAAAACACAGTTCATTAAGATCTTTATCTAATGACGGCGGCAGCTTTTCTGCCAAATCGACCATTTCCTGCGCCAAATCGCGTACGCGTTCACGCAGTTTAAAAACACAATCTGTTTCGCTGGCCATCCCCTGTGCTATATCTTCCGCCAAAGTTTTACAAGTCGGCGAACCGCAAGAACCACAATCCAAACCAGGCAGTTTTTTTAATATTTTGCGGATCAATTCTACTTTATGCATTGCTTTAACAATGTCTTTGTCCAATTGCAACGCCGGCCGAGCCTCCAACGGTCGATGCGTCGTAATCTCAATTTTCGGTTCTTCAGCGTTTTGTCCTATCTTACGTCCTTCTGACAAATCTTCCTGACGGATGATTTGCAAGCGTTTTTGCATATTCGCTTCGGCTACAAACCGGTTTTCTACAGTTAACGGCCCGCCGATGCATCCTCCGGCACAAGCCAAACACTCAATATAATCAACATCTTTTAATTTTCCCAGTGCAACCTGCTCCAGTATTTCACTGGCACTATGGATATCGTGGACAACCAAAGAGCGCGCAGGCGGACCGGCCGCTTCTTTTTCCCCGCCGGAAACAGCCCAGCCAACACCAATCCAGGAAGCGCGGCGAATGTTACAATCTTTCGTTGAAATTTTCGGTAAAACTTTTCGCAAATCACCATAAATTTCCGAAATCGCAATCGTTCCGTTAACATTGGACCGCTCCAGGCCAACCGGTTGTTTAATTGCCGTCATTTTTGCCGGACAAGGAGTGATAAACCATATCCCGATTTTTTCCGGCTCAACCGCAAATTTTTCACTGTACGCTTTTAACGCCATGCGGGCTGCCACTTCAACCGGTGCCTCAAAGGGCACCAAGTACTCAAGCAGTTCAGGGAATTTAACCTGGATTAAGCGGACTACAGCCGGACACGCGGAGGAAATCGCCGGTCTTTTGATATCGGTACGCTGCAAATATTCCCGCGTCGCCAGTGAAACCATTTCCGCGCCTTTCGCAACCTCATATACCCCGTCAAAACCAATTTTTAGTAAGCCGCAAAGAATTTTTTCGATCGAAATATCCGCATTAAATTGTGCGTATAACGTGGGCGCCGGCAAAGCAATATTGTACCGGTACTGTTTTAAATCAGTCATCGAATTTGTGATCGCCGTCTTTGCATGATTGGGGCATTGACGAATGCACTCGCCGCAATCAATACAACGTGACTCCGTGATTTGCGCTTTACCCCCACGGATTCGGATCGCTTCAGTCGGGCAAGATTTTATGCAGCCGACGCACCCTTTACAAAGTGCGGGATTTAAACACACGGAATGAAAATATTCCCCCAAATGCCTCACCACACAATCCAAAAAATCTTCCCGTTAACTGGAAAGTTTCTCACCTTTTTCGTCATCATGAAAAATAACTATCTTGATGGTTGTTCCTTTTTCCACTGTCGATTGTATATCAAACTGGTCGGAACAACGCGCTATATTCGGCAACCCCATCCCGGCTCCAAAACCCATTTCTCTCACATAATCCGGAGCTGTGGAATATCCTTCTTTCATCGCCAAATCGATATTGGCAATTCCCGGTCCCTCATCTTCAATTAATAGTTCAGTCCGGTCGGGATAAATCATGGCCTTTACCTTGCCTTTGTGGGCATGGATAATCACATTCATTTCTGCTTCGTAGGAACTAATCGCAATCCGTCGTATGACATCGGAACGCACACCAATTTGCTGTAGTATCCGCTTAATCTTACTTGAGGTTTCACCGGCAACATTAAAGTCTGCCCCCTTTAATTCAAACTCCAATACCACTGCCTGCTCATCCTCCATGACGGCTCACCGCTTTCGAGCAACCGCATACACCACTTTTGTACAAAAGGCCGCAGGCTTCGTACATAGGAAAATTGGTAACGAACAAAGGCAGTTCATTCTCAATAGCCAAATCAACAACTTCTTGTCCCGGCCTTTTCCCCCGGACAAAAATAATTCCTACGCAATCGCTCATTTCCGCTGTACGAACTACCTGGATATTCGTCATCCCTGTCAACAACAGCGTCCGTTCTTTCGTAAATGCCAGAACATCACTCATCAGATCCGCACCACAAGCAGATCCAACCTCTCTTCCGATCCATTCAGCGCCGCAAACCAGTTCTGCATTTAACATTATTTGAATCTCTTTGAGGTTCATCCCAGGCACCTCCTAAATATCAAAGGGTACATTGTTACAAATTTCCCATACTTTTTTATAGCATTTTCGTACATTGTTACAATATTCACACACTTCCGCCCAAAAAATTAGAGGCTTTCCGCCCCATAAAAATATCCCGACTGTTTACTGTATGTCGCTCATTTTTTTAATCATCGAAATTACTATTCGATACAATAATAATATTTCCTTCTTTTCGATAATTTATTCAATAATTTTTCTGGCGAAAAACAAATTTTGTTTGTCGTGGAAATTCTGCGATACACAAATAATACACGCATTTAGCAACCAAAACAACATGGAAAGTTGAATATTAAAAAGAATATAATCGGTAAACCCGCTTACCGCCAGACCCAATAAAGCCGTTGCTGTTCCCAACATTATTCCTGCAGCCCAACGGTTTGAACCCTGTACAACCCGCAGGGCCTTACGGATATGACCAACCATCAACGCCAAGAACACCATCAACCCAGGAACGCCGATTTCTGCGGCAATGTTCAGGTACATATTGTGCGCATGAAATATTTTCGTTCCCGCGTCCTGCAAAAAAAAGTCATATTCCGGATAGACAAACAAATAAGCACCCCATCCAATACCAAGGAATGGATGATCCAAAATCATGGCAACGGTACTCTCCCACAAAGCCAGACGCAGCGTCGAAGAAGTATCGGTAGGATTGGCAATCGACAAGATCCGATCCATTAAAGAATCTTGGGCCAACACCAATGCCAACGGAACGATCAACAACAGCCAAAACACTTTACGGCTGTATAAAATACCATACAGGATAATCACCGCTAAAATACTCAACCAAACACCACGCGAATACGTAAGCACCAAACAAACACCCAGCATGGCTATAAAAGCAATCAAAGCCAGTTTGAATTTTGCCTCTGGAGTATGTAAGGCCACACCAGCGGCAATCGCCATATTTACCATTAAAAACCCAGCCAATAAATTGGGGTTCTCCAAAGTGGAAAAAACCCTTGTTTTCAACTCTGGGAATTGTCCTCCATCCACCCATTCGGCCATGGAGACGTCAACACCATGGACGTATTGATAAAACCCGTATAAAGTCACCAGCGCTGCCGACATCAACAGCGCCCAGACCAGTCGTTTCATTTGATCCAGGGAATGAATATTATTCACAACCAAATAATACAGCAAAATATAGCGTCCCATTAAATTATAGTAATTATAAAAACTTAGCCATCGGTCCGGAGCTACAAGGATCGACGAAGCGCTTAAAACGATCAATAATGCGATGAGCCAATCATACGGGGTGCGCCGGAATTGCCAACGGCGGGCAACAAGCATTTTTCCCAACCAGCAGACCACGCCCAACCCTAAAAACGCGGTTGCAACACCCAGCGACAACGGTAAAAAAAAGGCTACCGCCAAAATACAGGGCTCAATGAAAAAATCAAGAACATATTGAATTTGTAATTTTTGACGACTTACTTGCACAACATCACCTGAATCAAAAAAATAGGCTTTCTCTCAAAGGACATTATACTTCAGAGCAGATGAATTGTCTACTCAAGAACACCGGCGAAATATAGTTATACGAAATGCATTTTTATAAGTCAGCACCACCCGTCTAACGGGTGGCTTGCTCTGCCCTATAAGGGCATGGTACCAGCGGAGTCTCAAGACTCTCTGAAAAGTTGCCAACCGCATA
>JAGFXW010000187.1 GCA_017861495.1 Bacillota bacterium | reverse complement strand
AAAACTGTTTGGCGAAAAACTCGACCACACCGAGAACATATTTGCGGCATTTGTAAAACAGGAAGATCTCAAGGTAAATTTAGCTGCCGTTCAAACAGGGTATGATCTTTTTGAACGGAAATACGCCCACCGAGAGGGTACATATAAAGAGTGGATAATCGTTAACGGCAATCAAGCAATCGCATTGGGGGCGATCGCAGCCGGGGTAAAGTTTTATTCGGCTTACCCAATGTCCCCTTCCACTGGAATTATGGAATATTTAGCAGGAAAAATGACAGAAGCTCGAATTGTAGTTGAACAGGCTGAAGATGAAATTTCTGCAATCAACATGGCAATCGGAGCTTCTTTTGCCGGCGCGAAAGCAATGACAGGAACATCCGGCGGCGGCTTCTGCCTGATGGTTGAAGGATTAGGATTATCAGGAATGGCTGAAGTGCCTGTTGTAATCGTTAATGTTCAGCGTCCTGGTCCATCCACCGGCTTGCCGACAAGAACAGAGCAAGGCGATTTAAAATTTGTCATATCAGCCTCCCACGGTGAATTCCCACGAATGGTAATTGCAATCAAAAACCATGTCGATGCTTATTATCAAACGATACGGGCTTTTGCCATGGCTGAGAAATATCAAATTCCGGTTATTCTTCTTAGCGACCAGTACCTTGCCGATTCTTCCGCCGTTGTAGAACCTTTTACCGTCGACGTAATCAATGAATCTCCCGTCTTCGAAACCCAGCAAAATGACGAATACCTGAGATTCCGATTTACCGTTGACGGCATTTCTCCCCGCCTTTTCCCCGGAATCACCAACGGTTTGGTGATCTCTGAAAGCGACGAACACGATGAACAAGGGTTAATTTCCGAAAATGCCGAAATACGGGTTCAGATGATGCGAAAAAGACTACAAAAACTAGAAAATCTGCGACTTGAATTGAATGAACCGGAATTTCTCGGTGACGATTCTTTTGACACTTTGCTGCTCGGCTGGGGATCTACGTACGGCCCCATAAAAGAAGCGATTTCAATATTAAACAGCAAGTCTGATAAACGGTTTGGAGCACTGGTTTTCGGTGATGTTTACCCATTACCGGTAAAACATTTAATCGAAAAATCACAAAAGGCGAAGAATATCATTAACGTGGAACAAAACGCAACCGGACAATTCGCCGATTTGGTAAGAGAAAAAACAGGGATTATTTGTACTTCCAGCATACTGAAATACGACGGCCGTCAAATTTCCGGGGAACAGATTGCCGAACAGGTCTTGAAGGAGGGAGACAAATGAATAACAATTTCGAAGAGTTTGCCACACGCGAGACAGCCTGGTGTCCTGGTTGTGGGAATTTCAGCATCTTAAATTGTTTAAAACAAACTTTGGAAGAACTCGGCAAGCATCCGCACGAAGTGTTGTTAGTAGGCGGCATTGGGCAAGCTGCTAAAACACCCCAATATCTGCGTGCCAATAGTTTTTGCGGTCTCCATGGCCGGGCCTTGTCTAGCGCTGCTGCAGCAAAAATCGCTAACCAAAATCTAACCGTAATCGTTGACAGTGGTGATGGCGATTCGTATGGCGAAGGCGGCAACCACTTTATTCATACAATCCGAAGAAATGTTGATATTACCCATTTTGTCCATGATAATCAAATTTACGGATTAACGAAAGGCCAGGCTTCCCCCACTTCATTAGAAGGACATGTAACCGGCGTACAGACGGAAGGCAACATAAATACACCCTTCAATCCTCTTCTGATCGCTCTTGCTGCCGGAGCCGGTTTTGTGGCGCGAGCCTTTAGCGGCGATCCAAAACATCTTATTGCTGTGATGAAAAAGGCGATCCTCTACAAAGGTTATGCTTTAGTTGATATTCTGCAACCTTGCGTCAGTTTCAACAAAATCAATACTTTTGCCTATTATAAAGAAAGAACATACCAATTGGAAGACAGTTATAATACTCATAATATAATAGATGCGTTCGCAAAAGCGATGGAATTTGGCGACAAAATTCCTTTAGGAGTGATTTATGAAGAACCAAAACGCACCTATCATGAGAAAAACAGCATATTGGCCTCCGGAATTCCTTTATTAAATCAAACTCAGGATCGTTCTTTGCTCGAAAAATATATTCGAGACTTGATTTGATACGATTTTTTATTGTTAATTGACTGTAAAATCAGCACAGGATAATCAATGGCAAAAAGCGAATGTTGCAAAAGATTATCTCTCGTTGAGAGGGGACAAATTGCTTATGCCAAAACAAAATCCCGATCGGAAATTCACTGCAGATTTTATCTGGAGTTATTTCCGTAATCATCCTATCCGCCTGCTCCTCGGGCTTGCCGCATTATTGATTTCATCCGGCAGCCTTCTTTCTATCCCCAAAGTATTAGGTTACTTCGTCGATCAAAACATCATAAACGAAGATTGGTCCGGCTTACACCTTGCCGCCGCTATCATATCGGCAGTGATAACCTTATATGCAGCAACGGCAGCCCTTAGACCGAATTAACCCCCTAATTCCAGTTGATTTTTTACCAGGCGGTAATATGCTCCCTTATTGGCGACCAACTCTGTGTGCGTTCCCTTTTCAACGACAATTCCTTTATTCAGGACAATGATTTTGTCGGCATTTTTCACGGTGCTTAGCCTATGGGCAACGACAACAACCGTCTTATTCTGAAAAAACAAAGCCAAATTTCTCATGACCGCTGCTTCATTAAAGGCATCCAATGAATTTGTGGCTTCATCAAAAAACAAATAGTCCGGATTTTTATACACTGCCCTGGCGATCAAAATCCGTTGTTTCTGCCCCTGGCTCAAACCGTGACCCTCTGCCCCAATCAGCGTCCGATAACCCAATGGCAGCGTTTCAATAAATTCGTCGATATTGGCCACCTTCGCCGCCTGCTTCAATTTTTCGTCATCAGTACTCTCATCCTGCAAAGCAATATTGCCGGCAATCGTATCGGAAAATATATATCCATCCTGCATAACCATGCCGCATCGATTTCGCCACGCACGATTTGAAATATCCGTCATGGTGATGTTACCAATAGAAATAGCACCACGCACAGGCTGGTAAACTCCCAACAACAACTTTAGCAGCGTCGTCTTTCCACTGCCACTTGTTCCCACAATCGCTGTAATCTTTTTATTGGGTAAAGTAAGCGAGATATCTTTCAAGACAGTTTCCGAGTAAGGGCCGTCATATTGAAACGATATATTGGAAACAATGATATCCGCGTCGTTTGCTATATCCGTTCTTTTTATTTTATTTGCCGGTTCTTCTTCTTGCAGCGCGCGAATTTCTTCCACCCGTTCAAAACTGATTTTTGCATCTTGGGCTGAAGCGATAAAATATACCAATTGTTCAACCGGCCCGTTCAACTGCCCTAAAATAAACATGATCGCCATCATCATTCCCAACGTGATATCACCCTGAATGACCGAACGGGCAGCAAAATAGGTAATGATAATATTTTGCGTTTCCTGGATCAAAAAACAACCGGTTTGTTGGTTTTGCGTCAACGATACACTCTGTTTGCCGATCGAAAATAATTCATTTTGGATCTGTACCCAATCGGCTATTTTTCTCTTTTCACAGTTATGAAGCCGTATTTCCTGCATACCCGTAATCAATTGGATAATGGTGCTTTGATTTCTGCCTAACTGTCTAAATCGGGCAAAGTCAATTTGTCTTCGTTTCGCCAGAAAATTTCGAATCCAAAATAAATACAAACAGGTACCGGCACAAAAAATTAAAAAAACCGGGTAACTGTAAGTGACCAAAACGATCCCAAAAACAAGAAGCGTAATACAGGTCAGTAAGATGCTTAACACTGTACTGGTTAAAAAATTTTCTACCCGCCTATAATCATTGATGCGCTGCAATAGATCGCCCAGCATTTTTTTATCAAAAAAACCTAGTGGCAGCTTCGTCAACTTGATTAAGAAATCATAGACAAGCGTAATATTGATCGGTGTACTGATATAAAATAAAATCCAACCCCTGATAAAATCGACAAAAGCCCTGCTGGCGACCAATAAAAACTGTCCCAATAAAACCATTTGCAACAGGCCAATATTGTTCGCATGAATCCCTTTGTCAACAATGATTTGCGTTAAAAACGGCAAGAATAGTTGAATTAAACCGCCAAAAATCATGGCTGCCGTCAATTGAACCAGCAATTTCTTATACGGTTTCAAATAGGCTAGCAAAAAGAAGAATTTGCGCGGGGAAACATCCGCATCATTTCTTTTATAAAACTCTTCGTCCGGCTCAAGCAACAAAGCATATCCTTCATCACCAGAAGACGTCCAGTGCGACAAAAAAGCCTCTTTCTTATATTTCATTTTGCCGCCGGCTGGATCCGCAACATAAAACTGACCGTCCTTCACCTTGTACACAACAACAAAATGACTGTTATCCCAATGCACAATGCACGGCAATTTCGCCTCGGCTTCCAGATAACCGATGGAAACCGAAACACACCTTGCTTTCATGCCAATGGAAACAGCAGCATCACGAAGGCCCAGCAAGGAAGCCCCTTCTCGCGATGCATAACTTTTTTCACGGAAATATTGCAAAGAATACGATTTGCCATAGTATTTCGTGATCATGCGCAAGCAGGCCGGACCACAATCCATCGCATCATATTGTTTATAAATGGGAAAATCGTTGTTAAAAATCATTGATATCAATAATTCCAATATATTTTTGCGGGTCATTGCGATAAGCAAAAATTCGTTGCAACAGATCCGGATGCTCCAAAGATAGATGGTTAAAGCAAAGAAAATCATAGGCCGTGCGCAAACGAAAATAATCACATTCTTTTTTTGTTGGATTCAAAAACTGGTTTCCCACCATTCTGCCAGCAGCACAAATACTGCAAAAATTTACGTTCCAACAATTTTTGCACTCGTCATTGTTGATTGCCTGGTTATATTGCTGATTGAAATCAACCAATTTGTCTAAATCCAAGCCCGAATCACAATGGCCAACCGGCATAGAACCGTCGACTTTATGGCAGATCAGATAATCGCCGTTGGCTGCAAGCATCAAATTATCAAACCCCATCGGACAGGTAA
>JAGFXW010000043.1 GCA_017861495.1 Bacillota bacterium | reverse complement strand
TTCCCCTGAGCTTTCTTTGACACAGGGGTGCGTCTTGCCAAGGATCAGATACACCAGGTTTTCATAATCCGCTGCGACTTTCGCCACCGCTTCGATCCCGTACTCAAGGCCTTTGGCCGGACTGATAAGGCCAAAACTGCTAACAACGTGCTTGTTATGCAACCCGTAATTGGCTTTCAGCGTATCGCGCGGCTCTACCTTCATTGTCGGTACACCGTGCGGGATGAATACAAGCTTCTCCGGTTCAATGCCATACGTCGCAGACAAGATTGGAATGGAACTTTCCGCCATTGTCACTACCTTTATGCTGAGTCTGCCCAAGTCCCGCAGAACAGTCCGTTGTTTCGGCGATGGCTCCAGCAACACGGTATGTGTCGTGACGATAAACGGAATCTTCAGCCGTTTCGCCAACTCGAGGATGTACTCGCCGCATTCGCCGCCAAATATCCCATATTCATGCTCAATCACCAGAAGATCCGCATGATCATTAGCCCAGAGCGCCGTCAGCAGATAGCTCATTCGCTCATGTTGCCTCAGCTTGTATTCCACCTCAGGATTGGTATACTCTTCCCTGTTCACCACCGCAATAACACTGGTTCGGACAAAGGGCCTTTTATCCATTTCCTTCACCAGGTCTTCCGTAAAGGTAGCTAATCCGCACTCCCTGGGCGGATACGTACTTAAAAAAGCAATCTTTCTTTTTTCATTTTTCACAACCATTTTTTTTGTATCCATATTTTTTTCTCCTTCATTGCGCCTACAGAGTTTATTTATATGCGGAAACCATTTCGTTCGTCGATCCGGCGCTCCCGTCACCTTTGGCTTTTTCTATTTACATTTTTCTTTTTCTATAGCTTAATCCCTTATGAATAGTCCAATGACCTTTCTTAAAGGCTTCAACATCCACCCATAGTTTTTGCGGTATCGGCTTCTCTGTCGTATACCAATCCCCAGCGCCTTGTGCCAATTTTTGCGGCGTCGCCGTCTTGCCAAAATGCGATATGTTGAGCAGGGAAACACTGATCCTGATGGTAGAATTACTCCCCCCAGACCATTTCTGCGCTTCAAGGTTTTGGTTCTTGGTTAGCCATACAACACCCTCGTCGGATTGGTTAAGACAGCCAATCCCCAAGATTCCTTCCAGTTTATCCTCGGTAGTAAAATGGTATAATCTCATGTTTTTCTATCCGCTTCCTTCCTTTTCATTTTCCGCTGCGATGTCACGGCTTGCTTGCGCCTGTTCGCCACTGGCCTAGTGCGCTAGTAAAGCGCCTCATCCAACGATTCCGGACATTTTTTTATATATTCCAGCAAGTCGGCTACACTGGCAGTAGCCAAAGCAATACACGAATCCGCCCCACCGTAGTACATTTTCAGCAGTCCTGTCTTATCGTCCAACACCCACCCGCTCGGGAAAACCACGTCGTCAACGTCCCCTTCCCGCTCATACCATTCGGTCGGGCCGAAGACCCATTCATCGCTCCGGTGCAATACCTTGGTAGGATTAGCCAAGTCGAGCAACGCCAGACCGAGCCGGTAAATCGATCCGGAGCAAGTCTGGCGTACTCCATGGTATAAAACGATCCATCCTTCAGCGGTTTCGATCGGCGGGGCTGCCAGGCCAATTTTCCCGCCATCCCACCAGCCACCCCGCCGGGCATGCATCAACACCTGCCGATCACCCCATTGCGTGAAATCATCGGAAGAAGACAGCCAGATGTGCGCGCCCGGCACGTAGTTAGCCGTAATTGGCCGATGAATAAGCGTCCATTTTCCGTTTATTTTGCGCGGGAAAAGCGCCGCATCCTTATCTTCCGGAGGCATGATCGGGCCGATCCGTTCAAAATTGGTAAAATCATTCGTCAGCGCCATGGCTACAAGCGGCCCGCCCCGAGAGTACGCGGTATAAGTAATCGCCCATTTATCCAATTCAGCAAGCCAAGTAATCCTCGGGTCTTCAATCCCCCACCGTTCCTCTGGATAGTTTTCCGGATCCGGTTCCAACGTCGGCATACAGTCAATCTGCCAGTTGCTCACTCCATCGTCACTGATCGCCTTCGTAAAGTGGGAAAAGCCGCGCCGATCCTCCACGCGAGCCAGCAATAAGGCTTTGCCATGAAACAGTGTGGCTGCCGGATTAAACACGGTATGCACAGGATAAGGCCAATCTTTTGCTGTCAGAATAGGATTATTGGGATGCCGATGAAAAAGTTCTTTATAGGTATTGTTTCCGTTTTTCAATTGAGTCACAAATCCATAATTGCTCACAAAAAACCTCCCACGCTTGGATACTCGTTTTTGTTTTTACGGATAAAAAAACCGCCTACGAGGATATTCGGCACGTGCCGGCGAGTGTGATGCGTCACACCCAGCTCTTATCCTGTGGCGGTAAAACTCTGTATTCACTTAGTACTTCTCTGTAAGCACTACCAACTCATAATTATGTTAACTTGTTTAGTATAACACAATTATTCGCAGTTGTCACTTTATTACTCAATGTACATTTTTCTCTGCACCGTCCCGTATGAATTCAATCATAAAAGTCTCTGGGTTTGGGATATTTGTACTTTTAGTGCGAACATAACACACATATATTTGGTTCAGCAAAAAGCCTTGCCCCGCGTGGTTTAAGGCTTTTCCGCTCCATCAACGCTACTACCTCCACGTGTTTTTTGTATAGATGGACGATACTGATACGCAAAATAGCAGTTTGGCAGGATGGTTCGACTCTCTTTACCCCGGGGGTAAGGAAAAACAAATACCTTCTTTTTGTTTTAGGATTAAATAGTTTTGACCATATCAGTTTTTGCACCAAAACCCTTTAAACATATCACAAATAGGTATTTTCTATAACAAAGTTTTCAAGTACTTCGTCAGATCTTTCCTTGACAAAGGAATGTCGCTGCTATATACACTCAGTGGATCTGTCACCTTGCCCTTTGCCAGCCCTCGCAACACCTTCACGCTATCACCTGCATTCCCACCGCCATGAGTTACGACTGGGACAATGGTCTTCCCCTCGAAATCATATTCCTTCATAAAACTGGCTACCGGCCTGGGAAGCGTCCCCCACCACAAAGGATAAACTAGTACAATCGTATCATACTGTGCCAAATCCAGCGGCTTATGCTTTAGAACAGGAAAGCTTTGTTTCGCCAGCTCATTCCTCGCAATCTTAGTGGTTTCATTATAGCTGGCAGGATAGGTTTCCTCTGTCTGGATAGCTGCAATATCTCCACCTGTTGCGTTCTGTATCATCATGGCCAAAACCTGAGCATTGCCCAAAAGAGTTCCATTTGCCTTCACTAAAGAAGCACCCGATACGGCATCCACTTGCGCAAGAAAATCCGTATTCCCTACCCGGCTAAAATATACAATCAACACATTGCCCGAGAAATCAACTTTTTCACCTTCAATGCTCTCTTGCAGGTTTATACTTACCGGATGATACCAACGTTCCATATAGGGCAGGCCAAAGATGCCGCTAATCGTCAGCACAAGTGCCAAGCCGGTCAAGTAATAGAATCTTTTTCCCTGTATATACCTCCCCATATGCATGAGCACATGGAAAAGTAATGCGGCCAGAGCAGCAATTGCAGCGCCAAGATGAAGAGCGCGAACATTCCAGTCAGAAAGAACTTTTATATTAGGAAACAAATGTGTCGACATGGCGACTCCACTAATTCCCAGCACCAACACACTGATACCAAAAACGCTAATAACGACAAGGCCTGCTATTCTTTTCCGACAATACCTGCCTCGTCCAAGGTTCATGTAATAGCCTTTATTGAGAACATTATGAACAATGAGCAGCACAAAGAAGATACAGCCCAATAGTTCATGAGTAAGGCCAGCAGACGCCATAGCACCGGTCTCAAAAAAGAACAGCCCCAACAACATCAGATCGATAAATTTTTTAATAGTATTTTTCCTCATACCCTCATCCTACTACTATACTTTACCCGTACGCTTTCTCGACAGTTTCATGAGTTCTCACAAATGTTCATTTGGCAAGACCTTTATCCTTCATCCATTTTTCCATCAAATTTGCAATCTGGACATTGTTCAGATCCGCAAACAAGAAATGTGTATTGCCATAAACTCCGATTTCTGGCAGATGAACAATGGTCGCATCGCCGCCATAACGGTTGATGACTGCCGCCCATTTCCGCGCAAGATTCAGACGCACGCACCAGTTATCCTGTCCCCAGTTATCCGTAGGTTCGGATGGGATATTATCCCCGTAATAGACGACGATAGGAATCTTGGTGAGTTTCAGGAAATTCTTCAGCGGAACAGCCACACCTTTTGCCGGGAACGGACTGCTTGTCGCCTCTACCTCTGGTACCTCACCGTCAGGGAACAGGAACGCGCCCGGCTCCATCGCAACAATCCCGCGTACCTTGTCCGTCCTGATTGCCGTATACCAGCCTGGTCCGCCGCCCTGCGAACGCGTCACAAGAACACCGTCGCCGGATTTTTCAAATACCGCAGCCATAGCATCCGCAATGACCCCATCATTATATGCACCGGTATTCGGCGTCATCTGACGGAAAAACTGGTCTAACGATTCCTTATCTCTTGGCACTTGCGCATTCTCGTAGTAGTCCGGCCATTGACCAATGCGAAAGGTATTGTACCAAAGCTGGTCGTCCGGTGTCGCAGAAATCTTCTCCGGTACGGTGGAGCGTCCGGCTCTGCCGCGGCGCGGCTGATCAACAAGATAGGTACTGTAACCGCGTTCCAAAAAGATATTCTGGAAACCATCGCGTCCATCCGGTGTCGACTCCCAAGTCTTTGCCGACTGCCCGGCGCCATGCAGGAACACCAGGCCGTATTTATGTGCCTTGACCGGCTTTTGGTAGAACACATAAGCATGGTCGCCATGTAATGTCTCCCCATCAAGCTTCGTCGGCTTTGTTCCATCGTATTCCCCCGGTGCGGTCACCACCGTGCCGCCAGCCAGAAAACTCCCCTGGTCCTCAATCGTGACGGGCTTACTCATGGCCGAAGCCGAACCAACCGTCATACTCATCGCCAAAAGTGCGGCCAAAATGCTTTTCTTTACCATAAATACACCTCCATTCTGCTGCGCAGCCCAACGCACCTTCTCAATCGTCATTTCTACTCTATCAATTGTGTAATTAAAAGCTATGCCGTATTTTCACGAATGCCGGGTCACTGCGGTCGACAAGTTCGCGGTGGCCGATGTCCATTTTTGGCGATAGTATCCATTCCCTCTATTCAGCGTTACAAAATCCATAGTTTATCCTTCTTTGTAAAAATTTAAGTTTTATTCTCGTATGAAATTTGTGAAAATATGTTCTTCTTGTACCGGCAACGCTACACCGGCTTTTAGCCCAACTTCCTTACATTTCAAGAAAAATGCCATATTTCTTGCCAATATGCGCATTATCTGCAGCCCTTCTAAATCTTTTTTCACATCTTCCGGCGTGGCACCGTGGACCATATTCCAATAACGCGATGAGATTACAGGCATCTCTGATATGGTGAAATACTTGTTAAGCTGGTCAAAGGCAGCAGTTGTCCCAGCCCTTCTGGCAGAGACAATGGCCGCAGCCGGCTTCAAGTAAAAAGAGTTTGCTCCAGAAAGCCTATCCGCGTAAAAGGCGCGATCCATAAAAGAAGTAATAGCCCCGCCTGCCGATGCATAATGTACGGGCGAACCAAATACAAATCCATCAGCCTCTCCCGCAATAGCGAGGAACTGATTGACCCTGTCGTCGAATACGCATTTTTTCTTCTCCACACAGGCCATACAGGCAATGCAGCCTGCCAGAGGCTTATTGCCAATCCAAAAAACATCCGTGCTGATGCCTTCCTTTTCCAAGGTATCAGCCACTTCCATAAGCGCCGTATAAGTGCAGCCCTTTTCATGCGGACTGCCGTTTATTAATAATACTTTCATCGTCTTTCACTCCTATTGTTAAAATTATTGATGCTCTTCATGCTATAAACACATTACTTTCCAACCCGCTTTACGGCATCAGAGCCGGCCGGATAACGATCTCCGGCTACTTTGATTTTATCAAGCGCTGCATAGTACTTTTTTCTGCATTTTTTCTCCCCTCTTTCCTCTTTTATATCTAGAAGCACCGTTGTTTTTCGGCTCCACGCTGTCAGATGGCCGCCCGATAGCATGAAACGACATATGTGTTTCGCAAAATTGAACCGCCGCATCCAACCAGCCTTCCGCCGATGTGCCAATGCCCAGTCCAAAACCATGCCCGATATTCGGATGCTGATGGAACTCAACCGCAACACCAGCATCTTTTACAGCGTTCGCACATCTTCTCAGCAGTGCCGGATCGGCAATCCTATCATTTTCACCAACTACAGCAAATGTCGGCGGGTCTTCCCTAATATAGCTGTCATGACTATTCGCTTAGCCACTGTCATCTATAATCACCTCTGACAATCACCACACGCTTGATACCCTAAACGGCCAAATCCAAAAGAAACAGCCGCAAGACACACCGCAAAGGCAACCGAGACGGCCCCAATCCAACTTATTGCCATTATTGACGAGTTCCCCACGACAAATCCGCCAATACCGGCGCCAGCGGCAAAGCCAAGTTGCACGAAGGAACTGTTCAAACTCAGCATAATACCGGATGCTTCCGGTGTAAGCGAGACGATGTTAAAACTCTGGGTCAATCCGAATACCCAGGCAGATGTCGCCCAAAGCATGATTAACAGGAGAGTAACGATTACCGAGTCAGAAACTACTGGTATGAGCGCGAGGGACAAAGCTTGAACAGCCATGCTGCCAACGAGTGTCCGAGCTACACCCATTCGATCCGCCAAGAAACCACCCAACTTGGACCCGATCAAACTTGCGATACCCAAAGCAAACAGGATCGTGCTCGTTTCCTGTTCGCTCATTGGTTTGATAAACATCAAAAACGGAGTGATATATGTATTGACCACCGAATAGCTAATAAACACGAAAAACGTCATGCCAAGAGCAATCGCTATATTCGGCTGCTTTAGGAGGGCAAATTGTTTGCCAAGTGGTACAGGAATTTCACTTGTTGTGGCCGGAATCGTTCTGGCAACGGCAAATAATCCCACTAAACTGAAGAATCCAATACCCCAAAAGATGGTTTGCCAATCATAGGCTGCAGTGATAACACGACCAATAGGAACGCCAAAGACAAGTGATGCGCTAAACCCCATTGAAATATTGGACATCGCTTTGCCCTGCTGTCCAGGAGAAGCTAATTTTGCAGTTATCGCAAATGAAAAGTTAAAAAGGATTTGCGGCAGATGCCTCTTTTCAGGGAGCAAGCGGCGGAACCCCGCGCAATGTTGATAAGCCTTTTTATCGGGTTGAAGACATTCATGGCATGGCGGATGTCATTTCTTCTTACCCGGGAGTTGATCCAGAGCGCCTGGGCGTACTGGGGATCTGCGGTAGTGGCGACTACCCCCATGACTCACCTCGCGCTTTCTGGGATACTGGATGGAAAAAGCGTTCAAATGTTGGCTTCAACGTTGGGTTGACCGAAGCGCAGATGAAAAGCCTGATATACGTACTCGAAACTCGGGTTGGCAAACAGGAAGCTGATAACGCAAACGTAGTCTTGAACAGTGTTATAAGCAGCAGAACCCACTAAGACCTAGTCTGCAATTTATTCCGTTTAGATCACAAGAAAGAGCTTTCTGCATTGCAAAGGATATTCCGTGATGGTCAAAAGTAGTGGTTTAAGGGTTACCTTGTAACCCTTTCTCATACAGCGTCTCGTTTTTATACCTGACATGCAGTATAGCGGGGCTATAGGAACTGGGTGCTGTTTTACTTTGCTCAAATTCCAGGGCAAGGTAAATAGTCACTTTTTGTCCCTTCCCATTTCTAATCTCCCATTGCAAACCAGCCCCCTGTCCATAAGGCTGTGTATTCTTACTGCGCCAGGGCGGATATCCAATATCACCTGCAGGACCGTATTGTTCCGTCAGTATTTCAAGAAAGCGATGATAGACCAGTTCTACAGGGCAGTCCTTAGCGCGCATAGTAATGTAGCCTTGGGAGAAATGTTGAGTATACGCTTGGTCATTTATGAAGAAAAATTGCAAGACTGCTGGATAGCCTTCCAGTTTCGCCTGGCAGCCAAGACCCGTCATAGAAGAAACACGTTCTCCTGTTTTCCAGCCTTGTTCATTGGCTAATGCCTTCACCTTTCCGGCATCTATATCCCAAGGAAAGCCCACGAAGGTTTCGGCCGCCCCAATTGCTTGGGCTCTGATGCCAAGGGGAGGATCGGGGTTTGGCAGAGGCCAGAGAAAACCAGGCACATTAATGGCTAGAAAACTGATGAAAGAGATGCTGGCTACTATTGCAATCAACTTTACTATATGATCTTGCAAACGATATTCGCCCTTGTTTATTTGAGCCCGTGTGTCCAGTACTTCCTGGCTAAATTTCTTCACTTCGTCAGGCAAATCACGGTATATCCATACAGCCAGTTTAGCGATACCAAACACACGAACATCATGTCCCGCAGCAGCTTTTACCGCCGTATAGAGATAGACAATGCCGAATACAAGTATTATCAGTCCCCAGACAACCATCATCATACCTATTGTAACCAAGCCCTCTATCCCATCACTCAACGCGAACCGGTCTATCTTGGAGCCAAACATTACCCAATAGGCCAATCCCATCGCTAAAGCTGTAACAATAAGAAGCATGACGGCTTGGGTGAAATGGAACCGGATACGGGAATCACGGTCGGAAAACCATACGATCAGCGTTAAAAAAACGAAAACACCGACGCCAAGGTAACCCGATAGAGTAAATAATAAAATTGTAAGAAATGGTAGTACATAACACCCTAATGCTGCAACACCCTTGTTCTCTATCCGGGTTATGATTTGTTTCATCTTCTCCCACCTCGATTTCCTATCCAGGTTTATTCTCCTTTCTTGAGGTTTCACTATCTGAAACTTGAATGTTCGGCTGCCCTTTCACTCTTCTATAGTGCCAAGCTGCAAGTATAAGAAATATCAAACCCGCAACGAGCAATATTGCACCAGTAATTTCAAAAACAGCTTCAACGATTGCTAAACCAAAAGCCTGACATATATTAAGGATGAAAGCCGGCCAAAGTGATTTGTACTTAGACCAGCCTTTAGTGGCATTGAGGCAATTGATTTTATTTGTTCTACGTCGAGAACCAGTAGAAGCGAGGAAAGCATCTTACCTATTATCGTCCGCCCTCCTGGAAAATTCAGATATTACTATTTTCGAGACGCTTTTCCAGGCTTTGGTTGATGATTAGCCTGTCCCATATATGGTTTTGCCGTACCATAATATCAATTCCCTAGCATCATTAGCTTGAACGCTAACTCTGTCCCTCATTATCGCAAAGAAAACAACAACTCTATCTCGCTGAGATGAAACCGACTTGTTCGCCTGGATCAGCCACTAGTCCCCCGGTATCCCGAATAACTGCCGCTCGATTGGAAAAAAAGGCCGATAACTCACAACAAGGATACCCATGTATCGTCCTGGTCCACCGCCAAAGTAGGTGATGTCAATGGTCACATCTTCATTAACCTGCCAAGCAAGATCCCGTCCTGCCACCCAGCGAGGATTCCCAAACCTGTCGGTTAGGCGTTCTAATAATTTCTGATAGTCCCTGGCCCGAAACGAAACCACCCCTCGTATCAGCCCATACTGTTCGCTAACCATCAAAGTCACCGGTTCAATCGCCTGAATATCGCCAAGCAAGGCAGAGACATCCATAACTGCATCATACATTTGAATAGTCCTTCTATTTTCCGTCAGCCTGGCGCCCGCTACCATTGCCGGATGCGATCCCCAGGCAAGGCCGCAAAAACCCGGTTTCAAAACATTTGGTTTCGGGGCAAAATACGCCGGCAGCACCTCCAGGCAAAATTGGCTGACAAGTCCTCCTGTTGGTTCAGAAGATAAGTTCTCGTTTCCCGTCCAGTCCGCAATTACCTCGCTGTTGGCGTCAAGATACATCTCTTCTCTGATTTCAAAGTCGTTCTTGCCGACAGCAACACGGCATAAAATTTCTTTCACCGCCTCGAACCCGCCATCATCCATCCCAACTTGTTTTCTAGCTTCCAGTATCAATTGCCTTCCACTTTGCGTCGGCGTCAACTTTATCCAAAATACCGGCTTATCATTATCATTGGAAAGTACCAACGATGCGGCTTCATGCAAAAAGACTGGGGCACTTCCCGCTATTGCTAATCGCACCGGCCCTGCGACTAATGTGAACAAAATAGCAAAGGCCAACGCCGCAAATACTTTTTTCATCACTTCATCTCCTTTGCCTGACACTTATCGCGTTGGACCAACTACCGGTCCAGCCGGATCAGGCGTCCCTCGAGGCTTCTGTTTAGATAAGACACGTCGACACTTCCTTCGGTTGCGCCGCCCTTAGCAAAATGCTGCGACAGAAGGATGGTAATATTCTCCTCGTCACCCGAACCGCCTGTTTTACCCCAATCCCAGTAACTATGCGTAACAACACCATCATGGTTCATTTCCCGTGTTGGCGGACCATATTTCTCGATTAGTACTTCCCTCACTCGTGTAAAGCAGGTATTCACGCCATCATTGCCGGCAGGATCTGTGGTCTGGCACAGTCCGCTCACCCAGCCATGGTATAACTGATTGGCCCGTAAAGAAAAAACCGCATAGCCTGGATAGCCGGCGAATGTGACGTGATAACGTATCCCGTTTCCCTGGAAAAATACCAGTCGGTCGTTAAAACCCTGCCGCCTCATCTCCTGCCCGATTTGTTCGATACCGGAACCCCAGGGTATCATCAAAAAACTGTCGGGCTTTGCAGAACCAATACCCGCAGTCGGCGCCGTGCCTAGAATACCCAATATGATTATTATGCAGACTAATAGCAATCGTTTCATCTTTTAGCCTCCTGCGTTTGGCTTATTTGTTTCAATAGCGCTGACACTTCCGTTTGGGATTGCGGCAGCAAGATATCTCCGAAAACTGTAATACGAGCACCTGCATCGTTAATCCCTGACGAGCTTCCCGGGGCTGATATGTCATAATACATTCAGTTTACTGTCTGGCTAAGCCATTACAAATCGCGATTTGTTACACGTTGCTTTTCTTTTTCATAAAAAGTTTGATTATCGTAATTAACAAATACCCTGCCATTGTCACCGCCTTTTTCAGGGTAATTTTTTCCTAATTTGATTTCAACGCGGCTTCCTTGCTCTTCAATATTCCAATAGTATGAATCATCATATGGTTTCTTCGAAGGGTTGCCATATTTACTGATTAGCTGAGTCGCAAAGTCTTTGAAATAATAGTCTATAATTCCATTACCGCCGTCTCCGTAAACCCGGTATGTATCAACAAAAAGTGCACCTCCACTGTAAAAAGCATCGTTAATAAACCGGAAAGTTAAATAAGCTTTATGTCCGGCAAACATCCCTTCATAGATATCTCGCTTAACATTGGATTCAGGGTCTTTAGGAAAACTCAGTTCAGCCATCCTTTTAGCTACATCCCCACGACTGGTCCCCCATTGAATATCCATGAATCCATCTATTCCACTAGCACTTACATTGGAATTACCGAAGATCATTAGTAATAGAAGTACCGCAATAATCATGCAACTGTATTGTCGAAAAATTCCTTTCATCATTACACCCCTCTAAGTCAATCTTTCTTCCTGCTTAGCAGTAATTGGCCGTCAGTGGACCCTATTGGCGCCGTGCTATCATCAAAACTTCACCGCCAGTTTTTCGCATTATCACTTCCTTTTTATGAAGGTATGATTTATGATTTAGCCAACCTTTGAGAATTTTTTATAAAAAAGTCAATTACGACTTGATTATCCACGTTCATCTACTTAAACGATACTGCCGAAATTATGTAACGCATCATTGGAACTAAAATTATTCTATTTAGTTGTATTTCGCCATATAAAAAATCAACCTCTCCCGATGGGAATGATATGCTCCTCTTGTGTTAGACAGTTGAAATAATAAAACTGTCTACCACAAGGAGGAGCATATCAATTTTAATTATTTATTTGACTCATAGTATTTCCGGAGATCATCCTCAACCTTTTGCGGATCAACCGTTCGAGTTGCAACTCCGCATTTCATAGCAGCCCCGGCTACCGCTGCAGCCACCGCAGGCCCCACTCTTAGATCAAACGCCCTGGGTATAACATAATTGGCGTTTAGTTCTGATGGACTTACAATTCCTGCGATCGCGTATGCTGCAGCGATCTTCATTTCTTCGGTAATTGCTTTGGCCGCTGTATCTATAGCACCTCTAAAAATTCCTGGAAACGCCAGGACATTATTTACCTGATTCGGATAATCAGAACGTCCCGTTCCAACTACTGCTGCTCCTGCCTCCTTTGCTGCTTCTGGCTGAATTTCCGGAACTGGATTCGCTTGAGCAAAAACGATAGGATTTTCAGCCATAGACTTAACCATCTCTGGAGTGACAGCACCTGCTACAGACACTCCAATAAACACATCGGCTCCTTTTAAAGCATCTGCTAATGTTCCTTTATTCATTTCACAATTTGTTTTTCCGGCAATCTCTTCTTTATACTTATTCATACCCTCAGTACGGCCTTTATAAATCGCACCCTTCGTATCACACATAATTACATTTTTCAGACCTATACTCATCAACAATTTAACAATAGCGATACCTGCAGCACCAGCGCCATTAACAACAATCTTGACTTCTTGGATACGTTTATTCACCAATGTGAGTGAATTAATTAATCCAGCCATAGTAACAACCGCTGTTCCATGCTGGTCATCATGAAAAATTGGTCCATCATAAACTTCCTTGAGTTTCTCCTCAATATAGAAACACTCTGGCGCCTTAATATCTTCTAGATTGACCCCTCCAAATGTAGGTTCAAGCAATTTAACAATCTCGACAACTTTGTCACTATCTTGTGTATCCACACAAATAGGAAAAGCATCAACTGCGCCAAATGTCTTGAACAAAATTCCTTTCCCTTCCATAACGGGCATCGCAGCCCTGGCCCCTATATTTCCCAATCCCAAGACGGCCGATCCAGTAGAAACAACAGCTATCAAATTTTTTCGATTAGTATAACCATCACGAACTGGAACTTTACTGTATACACCAATTTTCCCTTTGTTTTCTCTGTGTAATTTAAGAGCTTCTTCGCGCAAAGACATAAAATCAACCCTTCCTTTTCTTTTGCCCCATCCCCCATTTGATGGACCGGTACCCCTTTCCCCGGCAGCGCAAACTAAGCACCAACGATGAACGGCTCCTCAAGTTGACTAAAAGAACAAAATCGACGAACAGATGGCCATTGATCTATTTTACCCATTTCTCCATCTGCATGATTTAGCTGATCACGAATCTCTACTTGCTGCAAGCGCGTGAACTTAGGAAGCTAACCTGGCTAAAATACGAAATCACTGCAAACTTCAGGTTTCACTCTTCATTAATCGCTCTACAATCTCAATATCAGCAGGAAGCAAATCATAATTCAGCATTGTATCCGGTTTTACCCAATGAGCTGCATTGTGAACATTGAGTTTCATAACTCCACTTATAATTCGGACATAATAAAATTTCAGCAAAA
>JAGFXW010000186.1 GCA_017861495.1 Bacillota bacterium | reverse complement strand
CCATTACGAGTACCGCTGATGATGCCGGCAGCCCGCAATTTTTGCAAGTGCTGGGAGATTGTAGATTGCGGGGCGTTCAAGCACGATTGCATGTGGCTGACGTTGCATCCGCCGTTTTCTACCAACCCGCGTACAATGCAAAGCCGCACCGGGTGGGCTATCGCTTTAAGAAGCTCAGCGAGCTCGGTATATGATTTCACATCCATTTCCATCGATAGTTACACCTGCCTAAAATTTATATATCTATATATTACGATATAATGATATATTTTTTTAAAAAAGAAGTCAAGCTTTATTTTAGGCATGTGTCAGGGGAACAGAGTTATGCATGCATAGAATATTCAAATTTTTCTGCAAATTTATTCATATTTACCGATAAAATGATTATAATAAAATTAAATGAAGGTAATGGTACTTTGTCTTGTGAAAACAATGTTTTGACGGTTACTATTTTACATTAATCGAAAATGGAGGCCATTATGGACGAAATAAGAATTCCTGCAGGTTTTCTAAAGGACAATAAGATGAAAAGCTTGTCTGTTGGGCAAAATTCGATCCTGTTGGCTAAGGTAGAAGGGCAATATTATGCTCTAGGTCCGGTCTGTCCCCATTACGGAGGTCCGTTACAGGAAGGAACATTGCATGACGGCAGGATTGTTTGTCCGTGGCATCAAGCCTCATTTGCTGTACAGACCGGCGACTTGCTTGAACCTCCGGCTTTGGATGGGTTGCCGAAATATGAAATTCGTCAAGAAGGCGAGGAATATGTCGTCAACGTGCCTGATATGCCGGAAAAGACGCGTACTATGTCTATGTGCGCCTGCAATCAGACGAAAGACCGGCGTACTTTCGTGGTAGTTGGAGCGGGGGCGGCAGCTGCAGCAGCGGTAGAAACATTGCGACAAGAGAGTTTTGCGGGACGTATCTTGATGATTGGTGCAGAAGATCGTGTGCCTTATGATCGACCAAGCTGCAGTAAAGATTATTTGGCCGGCAAATTTAAATCCGCTGATAAATATCTGCCGCTCCGGCCAGTAGCATTCTATGAAAAATATGGGATAGAAAGGCTGAGGGCCAGAGTCACGGAATTCGATGTTGCTTCTCGCCGTATTCTTCTGGATGATGGCATGGATTTAACCGCGGATGCGGTGTTGATTGCAACAGGGGCTGTGCCGCGCAGGTTAACAGTACCGGGTGCCGATCTGCCGGGTGTATTTACGTTGCGATCGTGGGACGACTGCAATGCAATTATCAATGCCTTGCAAGGCAGCAAAAAGGCTGTAGTTATTGGTGACGGCTTCATCGGTATGGAGGCAGCGTCCAGTCTGGCGCATCGTGGGCTTTCAGTTACTGTTGTTGAGCGCGGATCTGTACCCTTTGTGCGCGTCTTCGGTGAAGAAATTGGTATGATGGTCAAAAAGATTCATGAGGAAAATGGGACAGTTTTTCGTTCCGGACGTTCGATTTCTGCAATCACAGGATCCGATCGGGCACAGCAAGTTCATTTGGATGACGGGAGTATTTTAGAGGTCGATTTGGTGTTAGTAGGCATCGGCAGCCACTTATCTACCGATTTTATCAAGGGAGTCCAATTGGTAGACGATGGCAGTGTAAATGTCGATGAGCATTTTAGAATATCGGACGGTGTCTACGCGGCGGGTGATATTGCCCGATATCCAAATCCTGTGACCGGAGAAAGGATTAGGATTGAACATTGGTGTCTTGCGGAGAAACATGGACGGGCTGTTGCATTATCCATGCTATCCAGGCCGCAGCTGTTTAACGGGGTGCCCTTTTTTTGGACGGAGCATTTTGGCTTTACGTTGTCATATGCGGGACATGCCGACGAATGGGATGAATTTATTGTAGATGGAGATATCGTCAAACGAGATTTTATGGCGTTTTATGTTAATAAAGGCCATGTACTTGCTGCAGCTACCACCCATAGTGAGAGAATGGGGCCATTTATGGAACTGGCTCGATTGGGTCGATTACCACCGGCTTCATTGCTGCAAAAGAATGGAGCAGAAGTTCTGCGCCTCCTTCTTGCAGATAAATCTTGATAAGTGTAAGCGTAAGATTAACGAAGAAAATTGCCTTAGTGGAGGCGCAACATGAAAAACTGTAGCAAGATGATCAATATGCTAACTATATTGACTTTGTTTTTTGTGGTTACGGGATGCGGCAGCGCGCAGCCTAATATTTCAGAAATTGTTCTTCCTGAAGGCTTTCATATTAGTATTTATGCTAGCGGCATTGAGGGAGCGCGTTCTTTGACGTTGGGCGATAACGGAGTTGTTTTTGTTGGATCGCGCGAAGCGGGGCGAGTGTATGCCTTAGTTGACGGAAAGGGTGACGGCACTACTATTTCCGTGATAACCATAGCATCGAATTTAGATACACCAAACGGTGTTGCTTTTCATAAGGGAACATTATATGTTGCGGAAGTGAACCGCATCCTTCGCTATGACCATATTATGGACAATTTGTATCAACCGCCGGCGCCAATTGTGGTGAATGATAGCCTGCCGCAGGAACGGCATCATGGTTGGAAATTTATCGCGATCGGACCCGATGAAAAAATATATGTTCCTGTTGGAGCGCCATGTAATATTTGTAAAAGTGAAGACGTACGTTTTGCCAGTATTTTGAGAATGAATTTAGATGGATCCGACTTAGAAGTATTTGCGCATGGAGTACGCAATACGGTAGGGTTTGATTGGGATCCGATTAAACATGAGTTATGGTTCACCGATAATGGGCGTGACTGGCTTGGCGATGATTTGCCTCCGGATGAGTTAAACCATGCTCCACGGTCAGGAATGCATTTTGGGTATCCATATTATTATGGGGATAATGTTGCTGATCCCGATTTTGAGCAGCAACCGCCAAATCCCTTGTTTACCGTTCCGGCAATGAAGCTTGGTGCGCATGTTGCGCCGCTTGGAATGCGCTTTTATACTGGAACTATGTTTCCGGCAGAGTATCGCAATCAGATCTTTATTGCCGAACATGGGTCTTGGAACCGGACAACTTTGACTGGGTATCAGATTATTTTGGTACGTTTGCAAGATGGAAAACCGGCAAGTTCTGAAGTGTTTGCCCAGGGATGGCTTCAATCGGTCAATGCATGGGGGAGGCCGGTAGACGTTTTGGTTATGCCTGATGGAGCACTTTTAGTTTCAGATGACCGGGCTAATGCAGTTTATCGTATTAGCTATGGGAACAAGTAAATCGTCATTGTCACTAAATGATTATGGCATGTGTGTGTGGGTTTGTCAGGGGGACGGGGTTGTTGACACACATTTGGACAATCGCGAGGGGATTGTGGGATGGTATACCGTCCCACTGGTTTTTAATACTTGTCCCGTTCAAATTATCGCAAAATTTGAAATTGTTTGTCGATGCGCAAAAAAAAGATTATAATAGAAGCAAGGTTGAATAAAATGATAAAACACCTTAGCTCTCAAGCATGCCCTTTAATTTTTCTTTATCCAGTATTTCGATGGTAGAACGTTCAAATGTTATTATACCCTCATCGCGCATTTTTCCCATTTCGCGGGACATGGATGGGCGTGAGACATGCAGAAAATCGGCTAATTCGTGACGCTTCATCGGAAGGGTAAATACGGGTTGCTTATTTTTTTTATATTGATCGAGAAGGTAGGCGCTGATTTTTCCGCGCATGCTGCGTATCGTTAAGTACTCTAATTTTTTATTTAAGAATAGAGCTTTTTCTGAAATGATGCGCAGCATGTTTTCAATTAGGGATCGATGCCAGGGGCACATTTTACAACAATCCCCAATTATTTTCTCGCGTGATAAAAACATGACGGTACTGTTTTCAAGTGCTTGTATTGTAGCCGGCCACACTGAATTTGTGGCATAAACGACCATTTCGCCAAAAATATCACCTGATTCCAGTTTTCCCATAATATACCGTTGGCCCGCCGCGTTCTCTTTCATGATGATTCCATTGCCGGCAAGCATAATTCCAATGCCAGGCAAATCTTCTCCTTCGAAGGCAATATAGTCGTTTTTAGCATACGTATGGATCTTAGGCTGCAAACAAACCAACATTTCCCGTAAATCTTCCGGTTTTATCGTACGAAACAAGATCGATTTTGTTAATATTGGCAAAAAATTTTTCAAGTTAATTTACCATCCTCATATTTTAGTATCCTGAGCTACCGATTTTACTATTTCCATTATATTATAATCAAATTGAAAAGACAAAACGATAACGAGGGAGGTTTGGTTGATGAAACGAAAAATTATTAGCATAGATGAAGAAAAATGCAATGGCTGCGGCCTGTGTGTGAACGCCTGTCATGAAGGGGCTCTGCAGATGGTGAACGGCAAGGCAAAATTGATTTCTGATGTTTATTGTGATGGACTTGGAGCTTGTCTGCCGGCGTGTCCTGCCGATGCAATTTTAATTGAAGAGCGTGAAGCGGCGGCTTTTGACGAGGATCTTGTCAAAAAACATCTCGAAAATAAAGCTGAACAAGTACCTGAGGCACAACAGGAAACACTTGCATGCGGTTGTCCGGGAACTCAGGCTCGTTCTTTGCAGCCAAAAGTAGCAGCGGAAACAACGACGAAAGCATCCGTTGCTGAAAGAATGTCATCCCAGTTAGCGCAGTGGCCTGTTCAAATCAAGCTGGTACCGCCGAATGCGCCGTACTTTCATAACGCAAATTTATTGGTAGCTGCCGATTGTACCGCTTTTGCCTATCCAACTATTCATAATGATTTTATGCGTAATAAAGTTACGATCATTGGTTGTCCTAAATTGGATGCAGTCGATTATGCCGATAAATTAACCCAGATCTTAGCAAACAATGAGATTAAAAGCATTACAGTGCTAAGAATGGAAGTTCCGTGCTGCGGTGGTATCGTACAAGCCGTAAAACAAGCGCTGACCAATAGTAATAAGATGATCCCGTGGCGAGTTGTTGTCATTGGTACAAACGGTGAAATTATCGAAGATTAGCAGCATGGATAATAAATGTTTTGTAAAAATTCACAATAAATACAATAAAATGAATGGAGGAGTTTGGAATGGGAGACATGTTTTGTTTTCAGTGCGAACAGACTGCAGGGGGAAAAGGCTGTACAAAAGCCGGGGTATGCGGAAAG
>JAGFXW010000185.1 GCA_017861495.1 Bacillota bacterium | reverse complement strand
CTTCGCGAAATCAAAGATTTCGAGCCTCAGTCTTAAGTTCGCTCTAAGGGTTCGGCGGGGGCAATACCCCCCTCCGAACCTAAGGCTCACTTATATTGTATTGAAAATGAAGCTACGCATAAAAACTAAAGGGAGAAGGCTTTTGCCTTCTCCCCGTTTAAAGCGACCATCCTTACAGTTGAGTTGTTCTTGAAATACTGATAACTTAGAAACCCTCCAGAATGATAGTTTTACTTTCCTTAAACAATCACGAAATATCTAAACGAAAAACTTGGGCAAACTAAAAACACGTCCCTCTAAGATTGGCCATAACCTGCACATGATTTGAAAAAACTAAACTTCAAAATGTAGCAAAATTGTTAAACCTTTTATCCTGTAAGGATGGTGCTTGAGTAGATTATAGCATTATAATTTATTAAATTCAATAGAGTTTCGCAAAAAATAATCACAATCTTCTAACAAAATTTCTTTTATTCAAATTTAATTAAGATGATATAATGTCAGCCAGTTTTATGCCTCTTGCGGCAATGAATAGTTGTAAAATTCAGAAAAAATGTTACGATAAATATATAAATGCAGACTTGCTTTAGGTGGGGGATTACAGTCTGTATGAAAGATAAAGTTGTGTGATGTGGTAAAAAGATCGCAATTATGGAAAAGATCTCAATGTAAGTGGATTAGAATTTAGGAGGAATGGTGATTTATGCAAACATTAAAAAATAAAAAGCGTATAAAAATAACTGTAAATAAACGGGAGATCGAGGTATACAGCGGCCTCACGATTCTGCAGGCTCTTTTGCAGGAAGGAATCCATGTACCTCATCTATGCTATGATATTCGCCTGGAACGGTCGAACGGCAACTGTGGTTTGTGCGTTGTAGAGCTCTGTGATTCAACAGGAACGCGTGAAGTGAAAGCCTGTCATACGCCGGTTCAAGAAAATATGGTAATTGTCAGCAACAGCCCTAACCTGGAACACTACCGAAAAATTCGTTTAGAGCAGGTGCTGTTTGACCATAATGCCGATTGTGTCGCTCCCTGTGTTACCACTTGTCCGGCCAATATCGACATCCAATCTTATCTCCGGCATGCGGCGATTGGGAACTTCCAAACCGCATTGAAAGTCATTAAAGACACCAATCCGTTTCCCCTGGTGTGCGGCCGTGTTTGTCCCCATCCCTGTGAAGCAAAGTGCCGGCGAAACCTGGTAGATTCGCCGGTAGCGATTAACCATGTGAAGCGCTTTATTGCCGACTGGGACGTCGCGCAAGCGGATCCTTGGGTACCGGCCAAACAGCCTGCTACCGGCAAGAAAATTGCGGTCGTGGGGGCAGGGCCGTCAGGACTGACTGCTGCCTATTACAGTGCGATTAACGGTCACGATGTGACGGTGTTTGAGCGGCAAAACTACGCCGGCGGGATGATGCGCTACGGGATTCCTGAATATCGTCTGCCGAAGGTCACGTTGGAAAAAGAAGTCGATATCATAACCCGCCTGGGCGTAAAAATCATGACCAACAAGACACTGGGAATTCATATTAGTCTGGACGAACTGCATAAGGATTTTGATGCCGTATACCTGGCGATCGGGTCCTGGCGACCTACTCCTCTGCAGATAGAAGGAGAAGACCTGCCCGGTGTCATGCTTGGGATTCAGTACCTGGAGCAGGAAACGAAACAAAAACCGATGGATCTAGGCGATAAGGTAGTCATAATCGGCGGCGGCAATACGGCGGTTGACTGTGCCCGCACCGCTATCCGCAAGGGGGTAAAATCAGTCAAGCTCGTTTATCGGCGGACAAAAGAAGAGATGCCGGCCGAAGCGTACGAAATAGACGAGGCGATCCATGAAGGCGTCGAGATGATCTTCCTGATGGCGCCAACCAAAATAACAGCGAACGAAGGGAAAAAACAACTCCACTGCATTCGTATGGAACTCGGGGAACCGGACCGTTCCGGACGGCGACGTCCTGTTCCTATCGAAGGAAGCGAAACGGTCATCGAGGCCGATACCATCATCGGCGCCATTGGACAAAGCACGAATACCCAGTTCCTGTATCACGATTTACCGGTACAGTTGAATAAATGGGGCGACATAGAGACCAACCCGAAATCCTCTCAAACGTCGGAGATCAATGTCTTTGCCGGGGGAGACTGCGTAACCGGTCCGTCTACGGTCATTCAGGCAGTTGGGGCCGGACGGCATGCGGCGGAAGATATGCATGCGTACCTCATGACTGGTTATGTCAAACCCCAAACAATCGACTACAGTTGCAGCTGGGGAAGTATGGAAGATTTGCCCAGGTGGGAATTTGAAGCCATGCCGAAACTGAAACGGGCGGAATTAATTGCCTTGCCGCTGGAAGAGAGAAAAAATAATTTCCGGGAAGTGGAAGCCGGCTACGACGTGGATACGGTAATGACCGAAGCAAGCCGTTGTCTGGAGTGTGGCTGCAGTGAACGGTATAGCTGTGAGCTTCGCGAGGAAGCTACAGACCATAACCTTGAATATGTTAAGCCGCTCCATGAGCGCCCCTACATTCCGGTTATCCATGATCATCCGTTCATCGTGCGCGACCATAACAAGTGCTTCTCTTGCGGTCGTTGCATTGCCGCCTGTGCCGAAGTGGAAGGGCCGGATATTCTTTCCTTTTATATCAAAAGCGGGCGCCAACTGGTCGGTACCAAAAGCGGCCTGCCGCTGGATGAAACCGATTGTGTGAGTTGCGGACATTGTGTAAACGCCTGTCCGTGCGGTGCATTGACTTACATTTCTGAGCAGGGGAATGTTTTCAAAGCTATCAACGATCCTGAGAAAACTGTCGTCGGGTTCGTCGCGCCGGCTGTACGCAGCATCATTTCGTCACAATACGGAATTCCCTTTGAAAACGCCTCGGCTTATTTGGCGGGAGTGCTGAAAAAACTAGGTTTTGATAAAATTTTTGACTTTTGTTTTGCAGCCGATTTGACCATCGTCGAAGAGACAACGGAATTTTTGAACCGCGTAGCCAGAAAGGACCGTATGCCCCAGTTCACATCCTGTTGTCCTGGCTGGGTCAATTTTGTTGAGCGGCGTTATCCAGACCTCCTTTCTCACCTTTCCACCTGCAAATCGCCGCAGCAGATGATGGGGGCAACCGTCAAGAATCATTATGCCCAATTGGCAGGGGTTGATAAACAAGAACTGTACGTCGTCTCTATTGTGCCTTGCCTCGCCAAAAAATTCGAGGCCGCCCGGACGGAATTCGCCCCCGGTGGAGTCCGCGATGTAGATGCCGTATTGACCACGAATGACCTTCTTGAGATGGTGAAGCTGGTCCGGCTTGATCCGGCAGACATTGTTCTCCAGGAATTTGACGACCCTTACCGGCAGGTTTCCGGGGCGGGAGTGCTTTTTGGAGCTTCTGGCGGCGTGGCTGAAGCTGCGCTGCGGATGGCGGTGGAAAAACTGACCGGCAATGTTTTGGAAGACCATTTGGATTTTGAAGAAATGAGGGGCTTCGAAGGGTTAAAGGAAGCTACCATCGAGGCGCACGGCCAGAAAGTACGGGTTGCAGTAGTGAATGGCCTGCATAACGCCGAGCCCATCGTGGAAAAAATTCTCCAAGGAGAGGATGTTGGCTATGACTTGATTGAAGTCATGGCTTGTCCTGGCGGCTGTATCTGCGGAGCGGGACATCCTGTTCCCGAGAAAGTCGATGATTTGGAAAAACGCCAGCAGGTTTTGGTCAATATCGATAAGACTTCTAAATATCGTAAATCCCAGGAAAATCCGGATATCCTTCGGCTGTACAGGGATTATTATGGGGAGGCCAACTCGCCGGTGGCTCATGAGCTGCTGCATACTCATTATTCTCCGGTCAAGGGCGACAGCGCTTTTTCCGGTATTCGGCATAAAGCAGATTCTGTCTATAAGGTTCGGGAATTTACGATATGCATGTGCGATACTTGCATGGCGCAGGGCGCTATAGAATTGTATGAAGATATAGTTGGCAAAGTCAAGTTCTTAAAGATGGATCCTTTTATTAAAGTCAAAACGATCCGCATGAAAGAAACCCACTGTACGGAAGGCATTTACATTGCCCTTGACGGACAACAGATTAAAGAACTTACCTTAGACACCATATACAAAAGTATGACCAACCATAAAAATTAGTATGCTTCTTGTGGGAGTGAAGCGGTCCTTTCTGTGTGAATCTATCAAAATATAGTAAAATCATGAAAAACACTGCTGATAAGTTTACAAAGAATATTCGGCAAATCGTTATGAAAAGAAGGAGCGGGCTCAATGAGTCCGCTCCTTTTCGTTTACCGGTATTGTTTTATTTCTGCGGCTGACGTTTGCCGATAATCAATTGATGATCCCCTAAGTCGTGTAGCACGATATCGCTAAACTGGGCGTTCTCCAGCCAAGAGAAATATTCTTCCTGTGACCAGGTCCCGCCGGTTTCGGTGCTTACCAGCATATTCACACTGAAGAGCGGAGCACGGGGCGATAGACCACGCACAAAATCATGGATGACGATCCGCCCGCCGGGGCGGATCGACTGGTAAACCCGGCGGAATAAGGCACGGTTTTGTTCGGGACCGTATATGTGACAGATATTACCCAGGTAGGCAATGTCGAAAGGACCGTTTGGAAGTTGGACGTTGAAATCCCCCGGGACGAGGTGGATCGGTTCGTTAAGAGCCAGATCCTGTTCCATCATGTGCAGGGTATTAGGTGTATCAAGAATGGTTACTGTTGCCCCCAAACGACTGAAAGCCCAGGCATGTACCAACGGGCCGCCGCCGATGTCAAGGACGGAAAAGGGCCTTGTTAGGCCGTCACAGACCAAAGCGGCAATCTTGTCAACATTGAGAGCGGAGTTGCGTCGCATGGCATGAATGAAACCTGTGAGAGAAGAAGAGGTAAGATCCTGTAAGACCGGTTTGCCGCTGCGCACGACTTCGGCCAGGTTGGCCCAGCGTTTTAACTGGTAGTAGGTATGCAGGAAGGAAAAACGATCTTCGCCGCCGCTGTCTGGATAGAGCAATGCAGAAAACTGTGTGGATAAACGGTAACCGGAAGAGGTGGAATCGGCATAACCGCAAGCAGTCAACGCTTCTAACAGGATGCTGACAGCCCGTTCGTCCAAATTTAGCATG
>JAGFXW010000184.1 GCA_017861495.1 Bacillota bacterium | reverse complement strand
CAGCCATGGCAACGCCGGCCAGACCCATCAGAAAGATACATACTAACGCTGTGACTAATACTTTCTTCATTCGTTCTTCCTCCTCAAATTTTAGGTAATATGCTGTTTCTGTTTCAGAGTTTTCTGTTAATGATGAGCCTAAGAACGAGTGAGAATAGAGTTTCCAATTGTTTTCTCGGTATTCTCTTGATCTCATCCGGTTCATATCGATCACCTACTGTGAAAAACCAGGGAACTCTATGCGGCCCCCTCCTTTCTACCCCAGCTTTCTTCGGTGCCCAGACCATATGGCGAGTCGCGAACTATACACTCGACGTATTTAACAATAACGGATTGTCTCTTAGTATTTATTCCCTGTTTCTAAAATGAAAATATATGCAATAATTGTGCCATCGTTTGAAAAGAAAAAATATTGCGCCAGTTCAAAACACTGCCAATATCAATCTTGCAATAATCATGCCACTTCGATCAAAAAGCATACCACTTTACGCCATGCATTTATTCATTTTTTTCAATAGTTTTTACATTTTCCGTTTCATACATGCATAGATATACTTCACTTTTTTTGCAACCGAAAATCTATGGCACTATTAAAATAGCCATAGTACCGGTAGAATAAAAGTGAATATAGTATATGTCCTTCGTGTTTTTATTCAATATGCCAATAATTTATTCAGCCTGTTATATTATTTTACAATTTGGCCTGTGTAAGTAAAAAAGTAAAAATAATCATTTTTTTGCCAATTACTATGTTTATTAAGACGAAAAAATTACATTTTATTGTACGTAGCAAAAATGCAAAAGAGACCGTCTATAACAGAACAGCCCCTTTTGCATTTTGCTTTGTTTACTTTTGATACAATGAAAAATAAAGTTTCAATCTAACGCATAATTCTCGATTATTTATGGGAGAACATGTAGATCGTGTTATCTTCATCGGCGCAAACATAAATGTTGCCCGACTGGGATATTGTCACTTGGCCAAAAGCAAATGCCGGATGTCCAAAACCTTTTACAGGGATATTGGCGCCACTGGCTAAGTGGCTGGCAATCACTTTCTTTTTCCCATTAGCCGGATTAATTGCCAGCAGTTTCTTGGTGCCAGCTTCCAGCACGATGAGTTTTCCGTCTGCATCAAGGGCGATGCCTTTCGGGGATTGCAGACCTTTGGCAATTACTTGTTTACTGCCGGTAGCAAGGTCAATTTTGGTGATCTGGCCAGCAGCATATTCCGTAACATAAATAGCTGATCCATCGGCTGCTTTCGCCATAAAGGTCGGGGCTTGCAAGCCATCAGCGAGAACGGTTTTTTGTTTGCCTTCCTTATCGGTTACTTTAACAATATCGCCGGTCCCTTCAGCTACGAGTACACTGCCATCGGAAAGCATCAAAGTACCGGCTGCTTGTTTGAAGCCAGGAATAGCATAGAGCAATTGGTCATTGCTTCTGTCAAACACTTGAACTTTTCCGGTGAACCACGCCGACATCAGCACATATTTGCCATCATCGGAAATCGTAGTTGTGTCAACAAAAGCGGCTTTGTTATCGCAAACAGTTACATCACCAGTATAAGGATTGATTTTTTTGTAGTTGAAATTGTCAGCCAGGTACAGCAAATCTTTGCCGTCCGGTCCCGGAGCCACTGCAAGTCCGTTCGGGAAAACAACGGAAGCATCAGTAACTTTACGGGTTTCACCAGTCGCCACATTGACCTCCCATACTGCATTGTCGGACATTTCGGTAACAAACATCCGGTCTTGAGAATCAAATGCAAAATTATCCAGATGCGGTTTTACTGTAGCTGCCAAAGTCAGTTGACCATTAGTGGTATCAACGCGATAGATCTGGCCGGTTGCTGTATCAGCTACATACAGTTCCCCTTTATGATTGAATTTAACTGCGCAAGGTACCTTGAGACCTTCAGATACTACTACCGACCATTCGCCGGTATCCACATTGGTTTTAATGATCTGGCCTTTGAACCAGAGTGGAGTGTACAGCATACCGTCCGGACCGAAAGAACTGCCGTTAGGGCCTGCACCGGGGATTTCCCAGATTTTACGGTTCTTTTGCTGCCCGGAAAGATCGATTTCCCAAAGCGCACTTCCGAAGAAACATTGCGTAACAAAAACACGTCCTTCTTTATTCAGTGCTATCGCATTAGCGCCTGCAATGTTAGTTCCTAAAAGAGTCTCTTTGCCATCCGGAGTCCGTTTATAAACTTCACCGTTGAAAAACACGTTCCAGACAATCGTTCCATCTTCAAGGAAGATCATATCATCTGCCCCACCGTTAGGCGGTCCAATAAACAAAGTAGCTTCACCGGTTTTGGTATCTACCTTATAAGTAGATGCCCCGGAAACGCTGCCTACATAATAGTTATCATTGGCATCGAACATATTGCCATTCGTACCGTGGCCAAGAAAAGAAGTCGGATTGATTACAAGTTTCACGTTATAGTGATGATCTTCAACAGTCGGAACGACCGCCTTAAACGGAGCCGCTTGTGCTATTGATGCAAACAGGAAACAAAAACAAAGAGCTAAGATAGTAATCTGCTTTTTCATCAACTTTCCTCCTAGCTATTATTATTATTTTAACCAAGCAACCGCCTACAGCAGCTGCAATTATCTCACCGTATAGAATTTAGACAATCGCAGCTACAGCAGACGTTTCTTGCATTTAGCGTTTAGGCCAAATTAGAAATTGAATTGGAACCCTGCGCCCCATTCGCGGTTTTCTTGTCCAGCAGAATGGATATCTTCATATAATATGCGAGCTTGCAGGGTTTTGGAATAATCATGAATATAAACTATATAATTGCCTTGCCAGTTCGCACCGGTGAGTCCTTGCGGCACGCCGAGTACCCACTGCCAGCCTCCCTGGGTGATGCTCGTATACTGGTCAATCGCATTTTTACCAGTACTGGAGTGGCCCAGCACGAACGTATCCTTATTCTGGTGATAAATACCGGTGACCGAATATGCCGTATTGTCGTTATTGACATCGGATTTCATCCATTCGCCGTTCAGCATGAACCCGCCACCCAAGTTAATGCTTGTGTTAACGGAATAATATTGCCGATTGGGTGCATTGGCAACAAAATCATAGCCAGATTTGAAGTTTTCATGCGCCCAAGCAGCTCCAAGCGTTACACGATCACCCACTTTTGCCGAGGCATCCAAGCCATACCAACCCGCGCCTTGATAACTCGGATCGAAGCCCAGAATTCCGCCTCCCTCATCCACGTCGCCGTTGGTGGTGGTATAACCGCCGATCATGTTGACGGCAACAGTGCCGACTTTTGTAGAAACGATTGCGCCTTCAAAATAAGGATTAAAGCCAAAATCAGTACCGGTACAAAGGATTCCGCCCTGGCCAAGCTTCACTGCCTGACGGCCGATGGAAAAAGTGGTCGTCCCGATTTTCTTGGTGATGCCGTAATGGTCAAGATTACCCTCGTTCCAGTTTTTGACGTTGCTGAACGCGCCCTCACCCCAGAATTGACGTTCCGCTAAACGAACAAACAAGTTCGCCGTATCATCAATTTTGTAATTAAAATTCAGGAGCAATTGGCCTTCGCCAAAATTCTTTTGAACATTGGCGGGATAATGGTCCCGCAAACCTCTCCACTGCATTCTGTATTGGCCGTCAAAAGAAATTCGATCCAACCGGTTTTCGATCTTCGTTACCCGAACTCCGAGGCTGTTTAATTCGGCTGAGAACTCATTGCTTAGCTTATTAATAAGTTCTTTGTTCGCAGCATCCGCTTTATCGGAATGCTCCATCGCTTTCGCTACGATTTGCGCCATTTCATAACGCGTCATGGTTTTGTCGCCATTAAATGTACCATCGCCATAGCCGTCGATTACACCGGCTTTAGCAAGTTTGCTAACAGCGCCATACGCCCAGTGATTTGCTGGAACATCGGCAAATGGCCCCGCAAATACGCTGCCAACTGAGCACAGTAGGAATGTTAATATTAGGACTAGTATTGCAGATTTTTTCATTGTAACGCCCCTCTCGCTTTCTAACCTTGCTTTAACCAATTCCAATCTTGTGTTCTGTAACTAGTTATTGTGGAGTTTCGATTAATGATGAACGAAAAACAAGCGGGAATAGAGTTTGCCTTTGTTTTCTCCATATCCGCGGATCGTCTTCGCTTCATATCCATCACCTACTGCGAAAACCGGGGAACCCCTCATTCCTCCTTTCCCCCCCGGATTCTTCGGTGGTTAGACCTACTTCACACACGCCTTATTGGAACAGCCCTTTTAGAAATTAGTAGCGTAAAAATATACTTAACAACTGCGCTGCTTCATCCAGTAGTACCAAAATAATAGGATGCTGTTTCAAAACATTACTGTATCCAAAAACATTGTACCGTTTTTAAACAATATTGATATTCAATATCATCATTTGTAATATTCGTGCCATTGTGCATCTTCGTATAATATTTTTTCAGTTGTTTTTTCTGAACATGAGTTAACTACATCTTTTTGTGGTACTTTAACAATTCGAACAAACCTTTATCCCGGAATTGAATGATCTCCTCGTTCGCCTTGCCAAATTCAGCCGGCCGGTTCGCTATTTCCGCGTCAACGCCAGCCTGGGCAATATCGGGCCAGCCTTCGGGAAACTTATCCCATGTCGCCATATCCGTCAGCCATTTTTCCGCCGAAGGGTTCATATGGAGTGAGGATCCTCTGATCCCGTGCTGCCCCCCAGCCAATTGAAAGATCATGTTTGGCCCTAAGAGTGCCCACCGCAAACCCGGACCAAAAGTTACCGCTTTATCGATGTCTTCGATAGAGCAAACGCCCCTGGTAACCAAATCTACCGCTTCACGGAATAATGCAATCTGCAGCCGGTTCGCAATGAATCCCAGTGATTCTTTTTGTAATACGATCGGTTCTTTGCCCAACAAGGTATAAAATTCGCATGCGCACTGCACTACGTCTTCGCTGCTATGATCTCCTTTTGTAATTTCAACCAAGGGAATAATATGGGGCGGATTGTACGGATGCGCGCCGATGCATCGCGCCGGATTTTTTGCGTATTTGGCAATTTCCGTGACCAGCAATCCGGACGTACTGCTGGCTATGATCGCATCAGAAGGCGCAAATTTCTCTATCTGCTCGAGAATCTGCTGTTTA
>JAGFXW010000001.1 GCA_017861495.1 Bacillota bacterium | reverse complement strand
GATGCCTCCTTTGCTGTGTATTTCGACTACCAGCGGCGCTGCTTCGGAAGTATCCCAGTTTGCTATTATTTTGCATGAAATCCGCAAGACTAAAATTTCAATTGTCAGCAAAGCGGTGGTACCGGACGCGGCTTTATTAGATCCGGAAATTTCCATTACAATGGATCCCTATTTGACAGCCTGCTCTGGAATGGATGCTTTGGTCCATGCGATTGAAGCGTATGTATCCAATGCCAGTTCGCCGGTTACGGATCTGCATGCGGTAGAGGCGATCCGGCTCATCCGGCAGGCTTTGCCGGAAGTGATGAAAGATCCGCAAGATTTGGGATGGCGGGCGCAGATGCTGATGGGCAACCTGCAGGCCGGGCTGGCGTTTTCGAACGCCATTTTGGGAGCGGCGCACGCTATGGCGCATAGCCTGGGCGGATTTCTGGATTTAGCGCATGGCGAATGCAATGCAATCCTTCTTGGACCGGTGATTGAATTCAATTATCCTGCTTGTCCGGAGAAATTTCAGAATATTGGGCGAATATTTGGCTTTTCGTTGGAACAGTTGCCGTATGATGTGGCTGCGCATAAACTGCATCAAATCTTTGAAGCTTTCCGCAGGAGTATTGGCATTCGAAATACCCTGCGCGACTTAGGCGTTGACGAAGCACTGATTGAACAATTAATCGATCCTGCTCTGGAGGATGCCTGTATGGCTACCAATCCGCGAGCTATGGGGATAAAGGATGTGAAAGCCATATATGAACAGGCGTTATGATATACCGGAGGAACGGAATTTTACCCGCGAGCTATTAATTGGCCTCGGGGAATCTTCGGTGCGCAAAATCTATTATCCGGAACTGCAGCAGCGTATGGCGGAATTGGAACGGTTTCGCTCTTTATTGGACCAGGTTCCGGAAGCGATTTTTTTAGTAGACTACAGTACGGAGCAAATTGTGGATGCCAATGCGGTGGCGCGCAATTGTAATGTAGAAAATACGGCCGGAGTAGCGAAAACGCGAATTACCTCCTATCTTGAATTTGCTGAACCAATTCTCGAAACGCCGGAAACCTCCTTTTTGGCATCGTTGGCCAGAGGGGTAAGCGAATGCCGGCTGCGGTGCAAGGAAGAAAAACTGCCGGTCGAGGTCTCCAGCAGCCGTGTAATGGTTCAGGATAAAGAATTTCTGGTTATTGTGGCCCGGGATATTACCGAACGAAAACAGGCGGAAAAAAAACTCCAGGATGCACACGAAGAGTTATACACGAATTTCGAAGAATTGGAAACGCTGTATACAAAACTGTTTCTTGCGGAAGAAGCGTTGCGGGAAAAAGTAAGGGAACTGGAAATCACGCAAGCTTCTTTGGCGGAAAGTGAAACCCGCTATCGCCGGGCGGTAGAAGTTTCCAGCGATGCGATTTGGGATTGGGATATCGAAGGGGACAGTTGGTCTATATCCCGGCAGTGGGCTGTCAAACTCGGCTTATTGCGGGTTACTGCCGACACGGGCGATCCCCAGGCGGTTGTCGAAGATTTCATGACGATCCGTGATGCCCGGATCCATCCGGAAGATTTTGCCCGACAGCAAGACGCTTACAATGCGCACTTGGCCGGCAATAGTGAAATCTATGAAGTGGAGTACCGTTTCCTCATCCCGCACGGACGCTGGATTTGGCTGCTGGATAAAGGAAAGGCTGTGGTTAATGCGGACGGTAAGCCGGTACGCATGGTAGGATCCTATTCGGATATTACTACCCGTAAACAACAAGACGAACGGATCCGGCACATGGCCTACCATGATGCATTGACGGATCTCCCCAATCGCGTCAGTCTGTATGAAACCATGGGTGATTTTCTTGGCAAATCAGGAAATGGGCAAATCCGGGGCGGGTTATTTTTAATCAATATCGACAACTTTAAACTGGTAAATGATTCCTGGGGTCAAGCTTGCGGCGACAGCCTGTTGATTGAAATTGCCGACCGGCTTAAGTCGATATTGCCGCCGGATGGCGTCGTAGCCCGGACCGGGGGCGACGAATTTGCCTTTTTTATAAAAGGGCTTGATTCACAACAAAGTGAAGTTTGGGCGAAATGGATTTTAAATACCTTCTCCCGGCCGTTTTTTTCCTGGGGTAATCAAATTGCGTTGTCCTGCAGTGTCGGAATTGCTTTTTTCCTTAGCGATGCGACGCCGGATACGATTTTGCGCAATGCCAATACGGCACTTCATTGCGCAAAAGCTGCCGGTAAAAAAACATGGCGGCTGTTCCAGGAAGAAATGCAGGAAGCAATTGTCCGTCGGATTCAGATGGAGAGCGATATGCAAAAAGCGTTGACGCTCGAACAGTTTTCGGTTCACTTCCAACCGCAAATTGACAGGGTTTCCGGCCAAGCGGCTATTTTTGAAGCGCTCGTGCGCTGGTTTCATCCCGAACAGGGACCTATTCCGCCGCAAGCCTTTATTCCTTTGGCGGAAGAAACCGGATTGATTATTCCCCTAGGCGACTGGGTGATGCGGTCTGCCTGCCGGTTTGGCAATGGAATCCGGAAAGCGATCCATAAACCTGTCCGTGTTGCCGTCAATGTTTCGGCTCGGCAGTTAATGCAGAATGATTTTCCGCAGCGGGTTCATCGTATTTTGCGGGAAGAAAATTATCCGCCTGAGTTGCTGGAATTGGAAATCACAGAGAGCGTCTTGATGGAATCGTTGGAAGAAAACTTCACCAAATTAAAAAATCTGCGACAATTGGGGATCCGTATTGCGTTGGATGACTTCGGGACCGGATATTCGTCCCTAACCTACCTGAGCCGTCTGCCACTGGATGTTCTCAAGATTGATAAATCCTTCTTGCGGGAAGCCGGAGTTACCCAAAATGGGACGGCCATCATCGGGACAATCGTCCGTCTGGCCCATCAAATGAACATCGCCGTCGTGGCGGAAGGTGTTGAGACAGATACACAGCTGAAAATGATGCGGGAATTGGAGTGCGATTATATTCAAGGTTTTTTGATCAGTCACCCCCTGCCGGCGCAGGAGGCGGTGGATTTTTTCCATCGGAACCATGCCATGCATTGAAAGAGCCTTATAGCAATCCGTATTAAGGAAGGTTTTTGTGAAGATTGTTAAAATACTATTTCGTTTATTGTTCGGGGTCTGTGCGATCGTGTTGACAATATCGGCCTATGTGGGCTGGGATTTGATGCATCCGGCCCGTCAGCAGGTCGCGTTTTCACCTGCTGTGGTTGGACTTGGTTACAAGCCGGTAACTTTTTCAAGCCGAGCAGGAAATTTGACTTTGCGAGGCTGGTTGATAGAATCACCGGCGAACCGGCAAACGATTATTTTTTCGCATGGCTATGGAAAAAACCGTCTTCAGGACGACGTCCCTGTGTTACCGGTGGTTCAAGTTCTGGTCAATCATGGGTTTAATGTATTGCTGTTTGATTTGCGCGATTGCGGTGAATCGGACGGAACCCAAACTACATTGGGACAATATGAAACAGCTGATTTGCTGGGGGCAGTGGATTATGTCCGCAGTAAATCCGAACTGAGCCGGAAAATTACGCTGTACGGATTTTCGATGGGAGCCGCCACCGCGATTATGGCAGCTTCACAAGATGCGGAAATTACTGCCGTGATTGCTGATTCACCCTATGCTGATTTGAAGAGTTATCTGGAAAAAAACTTATCGGTTTGGACGAATTTACCCGCTATTCCATTTAATCAAAGCATTTTGCTGATCGTACCGCCGTTAACCGGAGTTGATATTGAAAAAGTCAGTCCGGTCCGTGCAGTTCGGCAGCTTGATTCCCGCCCGTTGCTTTTGATTCATGGCGAAGCGGATGTGGACGTTCCGATTGAGAACAGTGAATTGCTGCAACAAGCATACCCGGCGGCTGTACTCGTAAGGGTACCGTACGCCAGACATGTTAAGTCCTTTGCGACGGACGAAGAGCGATATTTGCAAGAAGTTATCCTTTTTCTTGATACGATATAACCCATGTCTTTCTACAGCCTAATATTTACAGTTAATTCAGATAAGTCCATCAATTCTAAAAAAAAGGATGGACTTATTTTTTATTTGGTATAAAATTTAAGTAAGGGGTATTGTGATTGCAAATGATTGTGTGAAAGAACCGCTGCGAATTTCAGCCTCTCCATTCGGATTCCTTGTATCATTCGGTAAGGAGGAAAGCAAGATGAAGAAAGCATGGGTTGTTTTCATGATGGTTGCGGTTATGGCGATGAGCCTGTTTGTTGCCGGATGCGGAGGTTCAAAACCAAGTCAGGCGCCTGGTTCCGGCCCTGCCAGCCAGCCTGCGGAACAGAAACAGGAAACGGTGGCCGATCTTTTTGCCAAAGGGAAAAAAATTAGCGGAATGTCTTACGATTATAGTATGAAGGGCAAAGAGGAACAAGCGATGACCGGGAAAATGTGGATTTCCGGCAAAAAAATTAAAAGTGAAATGATGATTGAAAATAACAAGATGTCAACGATTATTGACGGCGAGGCAAAAGTCGCCTATATGTACAATCCGGCGGAAAAATCGGCGATTAAGATTCCTTTGGACCAGGCGAAAACCGCAGATACCCCGGATAAATTCACAAATGATGCTGACGCCGCCAAGGTAAAAGTCTTGGAAACGACGACCTATGACGGGGTAAAGTGCAGGGTATTGCTCATTACGGACGAAAAAACGAAAGTGCAAACCAAAATGTGGGTAAGGGAAGATTATGGCGTTCCTATGCGGGTGGAAGTGATTGAGGAAGATGGTACCAAAACGGTGACGGAGTATAAAAACATGAAATTCGGCCCGGTTCCTGCCGATGAATTCCAACTGCCGGCAGGAGTAGAGATAATGGATATGGGAGAAACGATGAAAAAAATGATGCCGAAACAGTAGTCTCATCCATCGTACGTCGGACTGCTGGACAAAGTAATCTGTCGCGCCCTGGACAAAACATGATCCATGTTACTGTTATCCAATGTTTGTGATAGGAATGGTAAAGAAATCATTGACAAAAGAGGAGGATGGCCATGGATACTTTAAACAGAGCCGAATTAGAAGGATTAATGAAAGCGGAACAAAAATGGTGCATTTCAATCTTTCTACCGACTCATCGCAAAGGGCCGGAAATCCTGCAGGATCCAATCCGGTTTAAAAATCTGTTGCGAGATGCGGAAGAGCAACTGATTGGAAGAGGCATGCGCGCGCCGGAAGCGCAGAAATTACTTGAACCGGCTAAATCGATGGTAAAAGATACGGATTTTTGGCAGCATCAGAGTGACGGTTTGGCGTTCTTTGTTGCGCCGAACTGGAGCCGTTTCTATCGTCTTGAATTGAATTTACAAGAAGCAGTGGTTGTCGGCGAACGTTTTGCCGTTAAACCGATATTGCCGCATTTTGCGAATGACGGCCAATTTTATATTTTGGCGTTGAGCCAGAACAATGTCAGACTTCTGCGTGGCAGCCGATATAGTATTAATGAACTCGATACCGGGAAAATGCCGCGTAGCTTGCAGGAAACATTAAGTCCTGATCATTCCGGACAAGTGGAGGAAAGACATTTCAGCCTGCATGGCGGCGGTTCTCCTGGCTCCTTGACGGGAAGCGCGACTCCGGTTGCCACCGGGCAAGGCGGTACCAAGGAGTTTGCGAAACAAGATATTTTGCAATTCCTGCTCCGTGTAGAAAAAGGGTTGCAGGAAATTGTCAAAGATGACAAGTTCCCGCTGGTATTGGCCGGAGTTGAATATCTGCTGTCAATCTATAAAGAGGTCAATAAATACCCGAATTTAATTGATCAGGCTATCAAGGGCAGTCCGGATTTGTTGAGTGCGAAAGAATTGCACAAAAATGCCTGGGATATTATTGGCCCGCAATTTTTAGCGGAACAGAAAAAAGCGGCGGAACGGTTCGAACAGCTTTACGGGCAGGGCAGTGAGCGGGTTGCCGACGCTTTGGAACGAATTGTGCCCGCTGCGCAAAGCGGACAGGTGGAAACGTTGTTTGTTGCCGCAGGAGTTCAGCGTTGGGGAACTTTTGACAGGACGACCAATGAAGTTCAAGTACATGAAAAACAGGAAAACGGAGATGAAAGCCTGTTGGATTTGGCTGCTGCATTTACCTTTATGAACGGGGGAACCGTTCATGCGCTTGATGCGGATGGTGTGCCGGGAGGAAAACCGATTGCCGCTGTTTTCCGGTACTGATCGGCCGGTTGTTATAGTGAGTCGTGCTGATTTAGGGGCAGAAGGCAGGGAGGCAAGTTTTTGTCTCCCTGTTCCCTCTGGGTTTCCCAAACTCTCCGGGCACAAGAACTTGTGAGGGGGGGACAAGATGAAAGAGTTGAAAAAAATTTTAGTGGCTTTTGATGGATCGCCTCACAGCAGAAAAGCGCTGGACTGGGCGTTGGATCTAAGTCATCATTATAACGCCGAAACGCATGTTGTTCTCGTTTGGGGAGTTCTTTCCGAGACGAGGAATTTTGGTTTAATGGAAGGCGGGCCGGCGTGGGCTACGTTGACCGACCGGATGAAAGAGGCGCAAAAAGAAGATATTTATATGATGGAAGAGGTCAAATTGCTGGGACAGGCGCAGAAAGCCAAAATGGTGACTGCAATCCTGGAAGGCGATGCTGCCGCCGTATTGATTGATTATGCCAAAGAGCATGCGATTGATCTGATTATTGCCGGTACGCGGGGCCATGGTACGCTGGACATCCTGTTGGGAAGCGTAACGACCAAATTGGTCAACCTGGCGCCGGTTCCGGTTCTTGTGGTAAAGGGCTGACAGGACAAAACCACCGTTATTATCCACTACGGATAATAACGGTGGTTTTTTTCTACGCTTTAGAATTGGAAATAAATGAATGGGGATGAATTAACCGGAGCCAGGAACAGGAAACTCAAAATGGTGAAAAACAAAATAACCAATCCCTTAAAAGAACTAAAAGAGAAATAATAATCCTGAATTTTGTAACGAGTATAGTGGGCCAGGACAAGAACTGGAACGGTAATGAGCAACGAAGTTGCATACCAATTTATTCCCTGCGGTGGTAGTATATAAAACATTTTCTGAATAATATACCATGAAACGGTGAAGTCTTTGGATCGAAAAAACACCCAGGCAACACAGACAAATATAAAGGTGATAAACCAACAGAGGAAGTTATATAAACGTGAAGGAGAAGCGGCTGTTTTAAAATAATCGGTATAAATTTTGTGTATTGCCAAGGCGGCGCCGTGCAAGCCTCCCCACACGACGAAGTTCCAGCTTGCTCCATGCCAAAGGCCGCCCAACAGCATGACAATCCCCAGATTGGAGTATTGTCGCAATTTCCCCTTGCGGTTTCCGCCCAGAGAGATATATAAATAATCCCGCAGCCAGGTTGAAAGAGAGATATGCCATCTTCGCCAAAATTCGGTAATGCTGCGAGAGATATAAGGCATGTTGAAATTTTGCGGTATATCAAAGCCAAGACACTTTGCTGAACCAATGGCCATATCGGTATAACCGGAAAAATCGCAGTAAATCTGAGCGGTATAGGCGATCACGGCCAACCAGATTGTCGGCGAACTAAAATGGTGGGGATTTTGAAATACCGGGTCAACAAACAGCGCCAGATTATCTGCAATCAGAACTTTCTTGACCAAGCCAATGAGAAAGAGCTGAATTCCAAGTTCCATGTTGTGCTTTTTTATAACGATTTCGTTGGCAAGCTGCGGCAAAAAATGGGATGGCTTCAATATTGGCCCCGCTATCAGGTGGGGAAAAAATGCGACCAACAGGGATAGATCCCAAAAACTATCGGCTGACTTGCCTGTTCCTCTGTATATGTCGATGATATAGCTCATGACTTCGAACGTAATAAACGATATGCCAACCGGCAAAATAATTTCCAGAGCCGGCAGCGCCAAATCCATGTGAGCTAAAACAGAATTGGCGGACTCGATAAAAAAATTGTAATACTTGAAAAAACCAAGGATGATCAAATTGAAAACTATGCCGAACGTCAGCCATCGTCTTTTGGCAGGAGTCATAGTACTCCCTTCTATTTGTTTTCCCAATTGATAATTCACTGCTGACATAACAAACATCAAAAAAACAAAACGATAGTCCCAATACGCGTAGAAATAATAGCTTGCCAGCAAAAGAATCGCTTTTTTAATCGTTTTTGATTTGATAAGTATCATTGCGACTGTTATTACAGAGAAAAACAGAAAGAAATCCAACGTTGAGAATATCATTTCACAACCCTTCTTTCCAAAATAATGCGCTGTTCATCAGAAACCGGGCTGAAGCCATACCCACGCAGATAGTCTGTGCGTTCTTTATGGTAGTTCATGATTTACAGCTTACGGGGTTGTCATGCGGATGTTATGTTCAAAGTAATCAGATAGCTGCTGCGCTGTCAACCGATGCCCTTCCTTGTTAATATGGCCGATTCCGGGCATCGTATTATAAAAACCATGCAGTGGTTGGAGTGTTTCTGAATAGGCGTTCATAAAAACAGGTCTCATATTGATCAATGTGACATCATAAATTTGGCTGTATTTGCAGAGCAGGTCTTCGACCTCGGTAGATTGACCGTCAGGTTGGGAATAATTGATTGCCGGAATGAATACGATTACTACATTTTTATAGCGTTCTTTAAAAGAACGGACGCTCCAGGCGACGATTTGATCGAGAGCGGGGAGTTTTTTTATTTTTGCTTCTTGCTTGATTTCTTTTGCAGCAAACAGGCTCTCTTTTTTTTGCAATCCAAGCTGGACGATCGACCAACGTGTAATCCAGGAACTTAGTTCCGGATGTTTTTGTGTAAAAGAATTACTGGTTTCACGATAGATTGTTTTATAGTCATTTCCATCCTGTTCAATAAAGAACGGCTTGCTGCGATCGGCCATATCTTCAATGAAGTCTTTTTCATTCAACTGGATAACAACAAAGTCGGCTTCGAAGGTACGCGTATAATAATCGGCCAAATGAATATAATAAGCGGGAGAAGCCCCGCTCCTGCCGGCGTTAATGACCTCGTTTCCCACTCCTTTGCGATGGAGCGATTGTTCCAATTGGGAGCAAAAGGTATCCTGGTTGTTTACTTGAATTGCTTCTGTATACGAGTCGCCCAAAACAAGAATACGAGATTGATCTTGCTGTTTTGGGCCAATTTCCGGATTGCGAAAACCAAAACGATTTCGGCTGAAGGCAGAAAAGCCTTCCCGGCCATTGAGGCACAACCCGTAATCCGGAATTCTGCCGAGTACCGGATGAGAAGTTGCCCCGCTTGAACGGAACATGGTGCATTCCAGTAGTATTTCCCAAATCAATAGGGCACAAACCAGAGCAATAAAAAGTTTGCACGCTGCTTTCATGGCCCCACACTCCTGAAATAGCAAGATCCAGTGACAATTCTATTATACAATATGAAATTCGGAATAGACAGATAATTGAAAATTTATTATACGATGTTTATACAGGAGAACTTTGCCATAAAGTATGGACAAAACAAATGACTAGAAATATAATAAAATCAGACAGATAATTCTGAAATATCATTCAATTAACTTTATATGATGTGAGTGGATGCTCTTATGTCCTGCATATCTCATTCCACTTAATCGATGATAGATATTTAAGGATCCACTTCCGGACCGACTACTGGGGAGTGGGTCTTATTTTTTCTTCGAGTACGGGCTGCAAAGGGGAGAAAAGCAATGAGCGAAGAGCAACAATTTGCAGAAACGCAAAAAAAAGAATATGTTCTTAGTCCGGCATTGCAATGTTTTTTGATCGTGGCCGGTATATTACAGATCTTCATAAATGAGGCAGATGTCCGGCGCGAGGTTGAAAAAGGAACGCAGGGGGCGGCCGATATTCTTCGGCTGGCAAAAACATATCGGCTCAAAGCCAAAGCGGCCCGGCTTGAAATGGGGCAGTTGCAAGACGTGCCGCTGCCGGCAATTGCTGTGTTCAAAAATGGGGATTGGGTGGTTGTTGGACGGAACGACGATCAAAAAGTGCTGGTTTTGCATCCGGGGGAAGAAGATCCGCATCCGATGACGCTGGATGAGTTTGCGACCGCCTGGAACGGAGAATTGCTGATTTTTCGCCGCCGGTTTAATTGGCAGTATTTTTTGCGTCAATATAATCTGCATTGGTTTACGGGATCTATTTTTCAATACAAAGTGTTTTTGGGAGAAGTTGTCGTTGCGACTTTTTTTCTGCAGCTGTTTGCGTTGGTTACGCCGTTATTCACACAGGTTGTTATTGACAAGGTGATTGGCAACCAGGGAATTTCAACGTTGAATGTATTAGGGGTTGTTTTTATCATTTTTGCCTTTTTTCAAGCAGTAATGGGAATTTTGCGAACCTATTTATTGAACCACACGACAAATAAGCTGGATATAATTCTGGGAACCCGCTTGTTTCGACATTTACTGGCGTTGCCATTGCCGTACTTTGAGCAGCGGCAGGTTGGCCACACCCTGATGCGAATAAGCGCTTTGACCAGTATCCGGGAGTTTTTAACCGGCAATGCGATTACGGTCCTTTTGGATACGATGTTTACCATTGTGTTTTTTGGAGTGATGTTTTATTATAGCTGGCCATTGACCTTGCTTGCTTTGGCTGCAATCCCTGTTTATCTGCTGCAAAATATCCTCGCGACTCCGGTTTATAAGCATCGCCTGGATGCTGTTTGGGCGGCGGAAGCAGACAACAATGGTTTTGTGGTCGAGGCAGTAACAGGAATTCAGACTGTAAAAGCATTGGCGCTGGAACCGCAGTTTAACCACCGCTGGGAAGAATTGGTTGCTACTTATATGCGCGCTGCTTTTCGAAGCGCAACGTTGAATATCGGGGTCAGTAATATCGGATCCCTGGTACAGCGTTTATCCAGTCTCAGTATTCTCTGGTTCGGCGGTCATATGGTCATGGACGGAAGATTGACTTTAGGACAACTGATTGCTTTTCAAATGCTGGCAGGACAGGCAAGCGCCCCTGTTTTGGAGATGATCGGCAAGTGGCAATCGTTTCAACAGGCAGGATTATCCATGGAAAGGCTGGGTGATATTTTGAATACCCGGCCGGAACCTGTTTTTGCCGCTCCGCCAGACCGTCCGCCAGTTCAGGGTAATATCCGTTTTGACGATGTGGCCTTTCGCTATGATCCGCACGGACCGTTAATTCTCGATCATGTGGGACTTGATGTTCCAGCAGGAAAACGGGTGGGGATTGTGGGCCGGTCGGGTTCAGGGAAAAGCACATTAACGAAATTGGTGCAAAGTTTCTATTTGCCTCAGGAAGGGCGTGTATTGATCGACGGTGTTGATTTGAGAACGCTTGAACCGGCGTGGCTCCGCCGGCAAATCGGGACCGTGATGCAAGAGAGTTATTTATTCGGCGGAAGCATCCGGGATAATATTGCAATGGCGAACCCCAGCGCCGATATGGGGGAAGTGATCAAAGCCGCGCAAATTGCCGGTGCGCATGAGTTTATCCTGGAATTGCCGCAAGGGTATGATACGCTGGTGGGGGAACGCGGAACCGCGCTGTCGGGCGGGCAGCGTCAACGGATTGCTATTGCCCGGGCGTTGTTGACAGAACCCAAGATTATTATTTTTGATGAAGCAACCAGTGCCTTGGACTATGAATCGGAACGGATCATCAACGAGAATATGGCGAGTATTTGTGAAGGCCGTACGGCGATGGTTATTGCCCACCGGCTTTCCACGGTAAAAGATTGCGACATCATTTTTGTTCTGGATCATGGCCGGATTGTTGAACAGGGTTCACACGACGAATTGATTGCGCGACAAGGCGTGTATCAAAAATTAGTTGCGCAGCAAGAAGGGTGAGGTTGAAATGAATTTTAACGTCTGGAAGCTGTTTAAAAAGAAAAGCCGCCGTAAGTTGACCCGCCGGGAAACGGAATTTCTGCCTGCAGTTCTGGAGGTAACGGAAACGCCTCCTTCGCCTTTAGGCCGGATATTGCTTTGGACCATTGTCGCCTTGATGGCAACCGGCGCGTTGTGGTCAATTTTTGGCCGCGTGGATGAAGTGGCTGTCGCTCCGGGCAAGATTATCCCTATGGGACAGGTGAAGCCCTTGCAGGCGGAAGATAAGGGCGTGGTGAAACAGATTTATGTTCGCGAAGGCCAGCGGGTGAAACAAGGGGATCTGTTGCTGGAGCTTGACAGGGTGACAACGGCTGCGGATGTGGAACGGATCAGGAAAGAAGTAGAATATTATAAACTGGAGATTGAGCGGCTGAAAGCGGAAAAGGAAGGCCGGCCGTTCGCGCCGGTCCGCAGCCAGGATGTTGAACCGCAAAATTTTGAGTATCAAGTTCAATTGTATAACAGCCGAAATAATGAATATCAGGCCAAGGTTGGCGCTGCGGACGAAAGCGTCCGCCAAAACGAGGCAACGTTGTCGATGGCGCTTATCAATCGGGAAAAATTTGCAGATCAACTGGCAGTCAATATCGACAAGGAAAGCCGGCTCGAAAAACTGATGGCCCAGGATGCGGTCGCCTATTTTCAGTTGTTGGATCAAAGGGCGCGGCGGATGGAATTGCAGCAAAATCTTGCGGCTCAGGAAAAAGAAGTGGTTCGCAGCCGATCTTTGCTTGCGCAAAGCCGGCAAAATTTATCAACGCTTGTTGCCGAGCACGGCCGTGAAATCGACGCTAAGCTAGTTGAAGATCAAAAATTGTTGACGGCTGATCAGGAAGAATTGAAAAAAGCGGAGAAAAAAGACTTTCTGGCCGGAATCATCGCCCCTGTTGATGGGATTGTCAGCCAATTTTCCGTGTATTCGCCGGGAGCCGTAGTAACGCCTGCCCAAGTATTAATGGTTTTGGTTCCGGAAGACGTAACGCTGGAAATGGAAGCCTGGGCTGCCAACAAAGATATTGGTTTTATCTATGTCGGCCAAGCGGCGGAAGTGAAAGTCGACACATTTAATTTCCAAAAATATGGCTTGATTAATGCGGAGGTTATCGGCATCAGCCCGGATGCGGAACAGGATAAGGAGAAAAACTATGCATACCGTATACGGTTAAAGCTGTCCAAAGAGAGTATTGCTGTCAATGACAGGGTAATCCCTCTGACTCCTGGAATGACTGCGATGGCTGAAATAAAAATTCGGCAGAAGCGGGTAATCGAATACTTCCTGGATCCATTCCGGCAATATAAGAGCGAGGCGTTGAGGGAGAGGTAACGTATGGAAAAATTGGATACTGGGTTGCTCAGCCTGGTGAAAATTGCAAAAATGCTGGGGATTCCTGCCGACGCGAACCAAATGCAGCGTGCCTATGCGGTTGGGGAAGCCGGTATGGATACGGTTGCTGTTTTGAGAGCTGCCAAGGATTTGGAATTGAAGGCTTCTTTGCAGAAACCAAACCGGGATAGCATTGCGCAACTGCCGTTTCCGGCGATTGCGCTGCTTACGAATGGCAACTATGTAGTCATTATCCGCAGTTATGGCTCAAGTCTGATTATTGATGATCCGTATCGTCAACAGCCGTTCTATATTCCTATGGCGCAGTTTCAAAATGCCTGGAGCGGAGAAATCATTTTACTTGTCAGGCGTCCAACGATTAAGACGGCTGTACGGGAATTTGGGATGAATTTGTTTTTGCCGATTATTGGCAAGTATCGAAGGATTTTGTTAAAGGTGTTGTTCATGTCTTTTCTCCTGCAATTGTTCGGCTTAATTTCACCGCTGTTTATGCAGGTGATCATTGACCGTGTGCTTGTGCACCGGAGTTTGGCCACGCTGGACATTCTTGTGGGCGGAATGTTGGCGATTTCTGTTTTTCAAGCCTGGCTCACGGCCTTGCGGGCGTATTTATTTACAAACACCACCAATAAAATTGATGCCTCGCTCAGCAGCCTTCTGTTTCGCCATGTTACTGCTTTACCATTGAGCTATTATGAAAGATGGCAGGTAGGCGATATCGTTTCCCGGCTGCGCGAAGTGGAAGTAATTCGCAACTTTTTAACGGGAACTGCGTTAACCGTTGTTTTGGATATCCTGTTTGCCATCGTTTACATCGGCGTAATGATTACTTACAGTTCGACATTAAGTTTGACGTTATTGGTCGTTATTCCGTTTTTCATCATCCTGAACGTGCTGTTGAGTCCATGGTTTCGCCGTCTTATCAACCAACGGTTTCAGGCAGCGACAGCCAATCAATCCTATTTGATTGAAGCTGTTACCGGGATTCAGACGATAAAGGCGATGGCGGTAGAGGGTGATTTTGCCCGTCGGTATGAAGAAGGCTTGGTCCGTTACGTAAAAGCTGCTTTTTCCACTACCAATTTATCCAATGTGGCGGAAAATATTGGCGTTTTTGCCCAGCAAGCCTTTAATCTGAGCATTTTGTGGATTGGCGCGCGGGCGGTTATCGACCAAAAATTGACGGTGGGAGAATTAATTGCCTTTCAAATGCTGGCCGGCCAGGTGATAGCGCCGATCCTAAGATTGGTTAACACTTGGCAATATTTTCAGCAAACCCGGGTCTCGGTTGACCGTTTGGGGGATATTTTGCAAGAAACGCCGGAACCGCCCTTCAACCCCAACCGGACGACGTTGCCGGAAATTGAGGGAGATATAAAATTAGATCGGGTTACCTTCCGCTACCACGTTGGCGGCAGCGAAATTTTGCGGCAAGTCAGCTTGCATATCAAACCGGGCAGCAGGGTTGGTATTGTCGGACGGTCCGGTTCGGGGAAAAGCACGTTGACAAAATTGATCCAAAGGCTGTATGTGCCGGAAAGCGGCGCTGTGTTTATCGATGGCGTGGATTTGGGACAGGTTGAGCCTGCCTGGCTGCGACGTCAGATCGGCGTTGTTTTGCAGGAAGATTTTCTGTTTAATGGAACTATATCGGAAAATATTGCAATTGCCCGTGATACGGCAACAGAGGAAGAGGTCCGGCAGGTTGCGGTGATGTCCGGTGCCGATGAATTTATTGCGGAGTTGCCGGATGGTTACAATACAAAAGTAGGTGAGCGGGGATCGTTGCTATCGGGAGGACAGCGGCAGCGTATCGCGATTGCCCGTGCTTTATTGAATAATCCCAAAATACTCATTTTTGATGAGGCGACCAGCGCCTTGGACTATGAATCGGAACGGATTATCATGGATAACTTGGACATAATTGGCCAAGGAAGAACCATGTTGATGATTGCCCATCGGCTGTCGACGGTCCGGCGTAGTGACATGATCCTTGTTATGGACCGAGGCCAGGTGGTTGAACAAGGAACGCATGAAGAATTGACAGCTCGGGGAGGATACTACTACCACATGGTACAGCAACAGCAGTTATAGTTGGAAATAGCAAATGACAGAAAAAAATAAAGAACATATATTTTTGCCATAAAGACATTAATTAACATTATTTCTTTAAAATTACGATAGTTAGTGTATAATGTAAATTATCTAAAAAATTTAAATATTCGACAAATAATTGCCAGGAAGTATTGACAGGGGAGATTGGCAAGGAGTACAATAAAACCAGAAGTAAAAAGGAAGAATGGATGGATTAAGAACATCAAATGAATGTCCACAAACGTCAACAAACATCCAAAATGGCGGATATTCATTACACCAAAAAAAGATAAGAAAATTGCGTTGAAACGGCAAAATTATCAACTATATAGAATAATGCTTAAGAAGTGATCCTGTTCAGTCGGTTGGCATATCCAAGCGGGGCAGGAGAGACGCGTTGAAGCATAAAACATATGTGGTCACTTGTTTTATGTGGAGCGAGTAGTGAAACCGCCCTGTCTTCCCGGGGCGATTTTTGGTCTCAGGAACTTCTGATCATCCTCAAATCTTATTTGATCTTTTAATCAAATAACGATCTGGTGGAGATGCGTTGAAACATAAAACGTATGTGGTCACTTGTTTTATGTGGAGCAAGTAGTGAAACCACCCCTGTATTTGTGCTGGGGTGGTTTTTTGTTTCTAAAAACAAGTGAATTATAGGTATTATTTTGAATAGTTGGTTTTAAAAGGGAAATAAATGTCTCCTGCGCGCTAAGGTTTAGTCAGGTTATTCCGGGCTTAAAACGGGTATTAAAATATAAGAATGGGGGGCGGAATATGAAAAAAATTTGTTTGGGACTCATTGTTATGGCGATGATTTTAGCGGCAAATGCCTGTCCAGCCATTGCCGGCGGGTATGTGATTGCGGAGGGCGACGTGCTGGCCATTAATGTTTTTGGGCTGGAAGAGATGCAAATTGCCCAAATCATTGTCCGGCCGGATGGAAAAATCGACTTTCCCTTACTCGGTGAGGTCCAGGTTGTGGGACGGACTCCTTCGGAGTTGTCACGGGTTATGACGGAACAATTGGTACCCTATGTGAAGAACCCACGGGTTTCAGTCAATATTGCCCAGTTTCACTCGACACGGGTATATGTACTGGGTGAAATCAATCGACCCGGTATCGTGGAACTGCAAAACTCGCACAATGTAATCGATGCCATTGCCGCCGCGGGCAGTTGGACGAAAGACACCGCCAAAAAGAAAGTCTATTTGATCCGCAATGGGCAAAAAAACACAGAACCAATTATAGTGAACCTGCTAAACATCGTGAAAAAGGGCGACATGACTCAGAATTACCCGTTGAACAATGGAGACATCTTGTTCCTGGATACCAATGGACGTTTGGATTGGGGGCGTGACATCGCTCCAATCATCTCATCTGCCTATTATATCAGCAATTTCGATAATAATAATTAATGAGCGGGGTGACGTCATGGGAGAGAAAAGTTATGAGGTTCAAGATAAACTACGAGTTCTAAAAAAATACAAATGGCTTATTTTTAATTGTTTCTTCTTTGCCGGTGTAATTGCGGCGGTGCTGAGCTACATCATGACGCCGACTTACCAGGCGGAAGCGACGCTGCGTATTCATCAATCGGGAGGAGCGGAAACCGTATTATTGAATAATCGGCAAACCGGAACGGATACGAGCAAACAATTGATGGCGACGTATGCCGATATCATCAAAAGTCGGGGTGTAGTAGAGGGGGTTATTGAAAAAGCCGGTTTTGCCGACAATGAAAAACCGACGTATGACGTGATGTTGAAACGCATTAACACGCAAGCCGTGAAAGAAACGGAACTTCTCAGCGTGAAAGTGCAGGCAGACGATCCGGAAGAAGCACAAAAGCTTACCAATTTGGTAATGACCACCTTCATTGAACGGCTTACTTCCCTGGTTCGTTCAGAACAGAAAGATGTCAAGACGTTCATTGGCGACCGTCTGGGAACGGCGAAACAGGATCTCGAAAAAGCGGAACAGGCAGTAGCTTCGTATAAGCAGCAGGAAAAAATGACATCATTATCGGACAAAAGCGCTTCCCTGATCCAATGGCAAACGGCTGTGAATCAGTTGTCCGCGCAAAACAAGGTTGCGCTGGCTTCCGCCCAGGCGAGGGTTGCCAATGCAAACCGGGAATTGGCGGGCGAAGATGTGGGAATGGTTGCTGACAACGCGCTGATACAGCAGTATAAGGCAAGATTGGCCGATCAGCAGATTGAACTCGCCACTCTCCTGAGCAGATATAATGAAATGCACCCCAGGGTAGTGACTGCAAAGGCGGCCGTCGAAGAAACCAAAGCCGGATTAACATCGGAAATTGGCAAAGTGGTCAAGTCGGAAGCGCCATCCATGAATCCGGTCCATCAAATGTTGCTGCAGAACAAAATACAGGCCCAGGCGGAAATGGCTGCCACCAATGCCCAGCAGGAAACGATCGCCCGAATTTTGGCAGACAGTGAAAAAGAACTGGTTGCTCTTCCTGCAAAGGAACAAGGCCTGGCAAGGGTGATGCGGGATGCTTCAGTGGCGCAGGAAGTGTACACCATGCTGGCCAGACGTTATGAAGAAGCCAAGATCAGCGAGGTAATGCAATCGACGGATGTCCAGATTGTAGATATGGCAAGCGCTCCGTTAAATCCCATCAAACCGGCAAAAGCCTTGAATGTGATCGTTGCTTCACTGCTGGGATTGCTGTTCGGAACAGGAATAGCCGTTGTGCTCAGCAGTGTTCGCCGTACGATTGATACTGCCGAGGATGTGAGACGATATCTTGATTTGCCGGTAATTGCCAGCATCCCGACGTATGGCTCTGCCAAACGCACAAAAAAATAATTCGGGAAGAAGAAAACGAATGGAGTGAGATGGATGATGCGAGAAGATAAGCTTATGATCCGTGACCGGGCGCAATCGCCTGCAGCTGAAGCATTTCGCGGTTTGCGTACCTATATTCAATTATCGCAGGATGACGGCGATATGAAGACCATCTTGTTTACCAGCACCGGTTCCGATGAGGGGAAGTCCCTGACGGTGGCAAATACAGCGATATCGATTGCCCAATCCGGCAAAAAAGTAATCATTCTGGATTGTGATTTGCGTAAACCGGTGCAACATACGATCTTTGGGGTCCAAAACGTAGGAATTACCGATATACTGTTGGGTACGATGAGCATTGAGGACGCAATACAAAAGACGGACATCCCCAATTTGTACCTGGTAGCCAGTGGTTCGCACAGCAAAAATCCTGCCGAATTGCTTGCGGCTACCAGACTTTATAAGATTTTTGAAACATTAAAAAATGAGGCAACGGTGATTCTTATCGATACGCCGCCCATTTTGGCAGTGACTGACGCCCTTATTCTGGCGGGGAGGGTGGATGGTGTAGCTCTTATTATGGATTCCGGATCCGTGCGTCCTGACGACGCCCAAAAAGCCAAAAACAGACTGATCAAGGCAAAAGCAAATATTCTTGGCGTAATCATGAACCGGGTAGATGATGCGGATGAGGAAGTCTATTCTTCCTACTATTACCGGACAGCTCAGCAAAAAGCGCGGTAAATAGCATATAAGGGGCGTTTAACATGCGATATTTAATCTTGTGTAGCGCGCTGATGATTACCGATGCTGCGATCGTGGCGTTGACACCGTTCGTTGCGTTATATATACGATTTGAAGGGAACATTGAACCTTCATTCTATGCTACGTTGGTTGACTTTGTTCCGGTTGTTGTCGTGGTTCAAATGATCCTGCTGTATCTGTTCCGCTTGTACCGGCGACTGTGGCGTTACGCCGGTATAAACGAATTGTTCAGTATAGTGGGCTCCGTAACGCTGGGGTCGGTTATGCTGGCAATTATTGCCTACGGCATGGGAATTATCCTGCCGAGAAGCATGTTCTTATTGAGCGGAATCCTTAACATAGCTTGTATTGGACTAAGCCGTATTTGCGTGCGTCTTGTATATCACTGGCACCGCAAACGCTATAAACAGTGTAGCAACGTATTAATCGTTGGCGCCGGTGATGTTGGCGCTTCTATCGCCAAAGAAATCAAAGATCATTATGGCAGCAGCAAAAAAATCATTGGCTTTATCGACGACGACCCGGCAAAAATCGGACATTTTTTGTTGGGCGAAAAAGTCCTTGGCAACAGGGACGCAATCCACCCGCTTGTTGCGCAGCACCATGTCCAGGAGATCATTATCGCCATTCCTTCGGCAAATGGGACCTTGGTACGGGAAATTGTTCAGGTGTGCAGGCAAACAAAGTGCAGTGTAAAAGTCGTTCCGGCTGTTTATGAAATTCTCGATGGAATGGTCACCATGCGTCAATTGCGCGATGTTAATTTGGAAGATTTACTGCGCCGCGATCCGGTGAGGCTCGATACATCGCTTGTTTCGAAGTATTTGGCGGATAAGCGCATTCTTGTCACGGGGGCGGGAGGGTCAATCGGATCGGAATTATGCCGCCAAATCGCGAAAATGGCTCCCCGGCAGTTGATCCTGCTTGGGAAAAGCGAGAATAATATTTGTGATATCCAGCGTGAATTGCAGTGGGATTATCCAAAACTTCGAACGGAAGCAATCATTGCCAATGTTTGCGATGAAAAACGGATCAATACAATTTTCGCCAGATTTTATCCTCAGGTGGTTTTTCATGCAGCCGCCCACAAGCACGTACCCTTGATGGAAACCCAGCCGGATGAAGCGGTTAAAAATAATATTTTTGGCACCAAAGTTGTGGCTGAAGCGGCTGTAAAGGCAGATGTCGAGAGATTTGTAATGATTTCTACAGACAAGGCGGTCAATCCAACCAGCATTATGGGCGCCACCAAACGGGTAGCGGAAATGATCATCTGCGGCATGAATACGAAACCCCAAAATAAATTTATGGCTGTGCGGTTCGGCAACGTGCTGGGCAGCAGGGGAAGCGTGATCCCGTTATTTCGCAAACAAATTGTCAGAGGGGGTCCGGTTACCATTACCCACCCCGATATGCAACGCTATTTCATGACCATTCCGGAGGCGGCTCAATTGGTGTTGCAGGCCGGCGCGATGGCGCAGGGCGGAGAAGTATTTATTCTGGATATGGGCAAGCCCATTCGCATTCTTGATATGGCTTGTGATCTGATCGAATTGACTGGCCTTGTTCCGTACAAGGACATTAAAATTGAATTCACCGGCCTGCGGCCGGGAGAAAAATTGTTCGAAGAGATCCTCACGGCCGAAGAGGGAAGCAATTCGACAAAACATGAAAAAATTTATGTCGCCAATCTGAGAGCGGTGGATCCGCAAAAACTGAATGATGGCTTGACCATGCTCCGGGCGACAGATGAACCGGAGAAAATCAGCAGCATCTTATGTAAATTAATTCCCACCTTTGTCCGAGGGTTGCCGAACCATCGCCGGACCGGCGGCTGTAATGAAGCGCCTGCGTCTGCGGAAACGGAGAGAATGACTGAATACGATGGCAAGCATGAAAGAGGATGACTTGGAAATATTCCGATCAGGGGGTGAAATCGGTGGCTGATAAAGCGCTGGTTCCTTTGCAAGGGTTTACGGTTGGCACAGGGCAGGAAAATATTTTTGCGAGATTATTTTTACTCCTGCGCGATACATACATTCTGTCCACGTTACTGTTTTTTCTGCTGCGACTGGACAGTTACCTTTTTCAAATGGGAATGCTGCCCATATCCCCCATCATATTATTGGTAGCCTGGATTGGCTCCATATGGATATTAAGTGTGGTTTCCACTTATTTTGAAGGGCAGTATGCTTTGATTTTTACAAGGTCGCTGCCGATCATTATTCCTTTTGCGGCGATAGTGGGATTTAGCTGGGTAGGTATCTTTTTGGAAGAGGCTTATTTTGATCAAAATTATAAAGCCGTGCTGCTTCCTACTCTCGATTTTCTGCTTTTTTTGACGGGCGTAGCGATCGGAATGATGCACATCAGTAAATGGAAATGGTCGACGACCGTTGCCATAGCCTTTCTTGTTGTGATAGTCACCGTTTTTGTCGATGCCCTGTATCCGGGGACCTTTTCCAAACTGGACTACCGGGCGTCGGGAATTTATGAACAGCCAAATATTGCCGCATTCAGTATGGTACTGTTTCTCACTGTGTTATTGCGCTGGGAAAAGAAAGCCTTAAATTGGCAGGATATGATTTTGGCCGTTGTCTGCGGCGTCGGCATATTTTTCACTTTTTCCCGCGGTGGCGTTGTTGAGTTCCTGCTGATCGCTTTGTTGTACTTGATCAATTTAAAAAATAAAGAACGCGTCTCATTCTTTATAAAAGGGGCTGGTTTGTTGATCTGTCTGGGAGGCGTCATTGTTTTCCTGCTGCCGGACTATCTCAGCCAGCTTGAAATTCTTCAATTTAAGTCTGCGCGCATGGAATGGTTTACCGGAGATGTTGGCGGCGCTTTATCAACATCGGATGCGAGAGTGAGAATCCTTGACGAATATTATCCGTTGATTGCCAGCAGTCCGCTATGGGGAAAAGGGTCGGGATATGTCACTTCCATGTGGTTGGGCCCGCATAATATATATGTGGCGCGATGGGTTGAAAATGGCATATTCGGCGTATTGTCTTATGTTTGGTGGCTGCTGGCCATTCTATTTCTCAACAAAAAAATGAAAAATTTCAGCGGAGTCGCTATCGTTATATTGCTAATCGCATATGGATTTATAAGCCACCATCTGTTGGAGGAACGACCGATCCTGCTGTTATTGTCGATTTTGACCACGCGGGCCGTAGCCGGAAATGTATTTGCCGCTGAAAAAAAAGAATGAACCTGTTGGCTTCACATTCACCGCAGTAGGAGGGAAAGCCGTGAAGATACTACATATCATCAGCAGTCTCGATACCGGCGGAGCCCCGGGGATGTTGTACAAATTATTGGCCAATAGCGACCTGGCTCATTTGGATGCGACCGTAATCTCCCTGACAGACATCTCTGAAGTAGGTGGAAAAATACGATCGCTCGGCGTGGATGTTTGGGCTGTGGATATGAAAAGGGGAAAGATCAGTCCCTCAAAGATCCTGTATTTGGCTCATCTCATCCGCAAAATCAAACCGGATATTATTCAAACTTGGATGTATCATGCAGATGTTTTAGGGTCGTTGGCGGCCATGTTGGCTGCCCCCCGAACACCGGTAATATGGGGCATACGGCACAGCAATCTGGATCCCCGTTACAATAATCCCGTAACGGTCAAAGTCGCCAAACTTTGCGGGTATCTATCCCGTTATTTACCAAGCCGGATTATTTGTTGTTCCCACGAGGCGAAAGAGACGCATCAACTGATTGGCTATGACCCCAAAAAAATCATCATTATTCCCAACGGGTTTGAACTGGATATATTTTATCCGGATAAGAAAGCGCGCGATGAGGTGCGGAAAAGCCTAGGCATAGAACAAGAAACCATCTTGATTGGAATGGTTGCCCGCTTCGATCCGCAAAAAGACCATCACAACTTTGTCCAGGCAGCAGGGATAGTGGCAAAGAAATATCGCAATGCGGAATTTCTCCTTTGCGGCGGTGATATCAATGAACAAAATGCAACGCTGATTGGTTGGATCGAACAGGCGGAGATTGAAAACAAAATACACCTTCTCGGGCTGAGAAATGATGTGCCGAAAATACTAACAGCACTCGATATAGCGACACTTTCATCCCTTGGCGAAGCGTTTCCCAATGTGGTTGGCGAGGCAATGGCCTGCGGTATACCGTGTGTTGTTACAGATACAGGGGATTCCTCACTGATTGTGGGTGAAACCGGAGTGGTAGTGCCGGCGCAAAATGCGCTTGCATTGGCGAATGGATGGACAAAATTGATTGAAGCCGGAACGGAGGGTAGGGAAAGATTAGGGAATAATGCCCGCCGGAGAATTCAAAGCAATTTTGACATGAAGGCAATCGCTGCGAGATACTGCGAAGTATACAAAATGGTTTTGTATGAACCGGTTGCCGTTCATTGGCCGAACTCATAATCATCATTCCATTCATAGTTCGATGAAAAGGAGGTAGGTATTGTGGAGCGCAAAATAGGGGTTATCGGACTCGGCTATGTGGGATTGCCGTTAGCGATTGCGTTTGCCAATAAATTTGCCAATGTGGTTGGCTTTGATGTCCAACAAAAGAAAATAGAAAAATTGCAGTCAGGTTTTGATAATACAAAAGAATTAACGGAAGATGCGCTAAAAACAACAACGTTACAGATCACGGCGGATCCCAACGCATTGATAGGAACCAACTTTTTTGTCGTTGCCGTACCGACACCCATCGGCAAAGCGAACCGCCCGCTGATGTCGGCATTAATCAAGGCTTCGCAAATCGTGGGCAGCGTAATGCAGCCCGGCGCTATTGTAGTTTATGAATCAACGGTTTATCCGGGAGTGACAGAAGATATATGCGGCCCGGTGCTGGAACAGTCTTCCGGCCTAAAACGCGGCAAGGATTTCAAACTCGGTTATTCGCCGGAGCGGATCAATCCCGGGGACAAGGTTCACCGATTGGAGACAATTGTAAAAGTGGTTTCGGGTGAAGATGAGGAAACCTTGAATACGATTGCAGAAGTGTATGGAGCAATTATTGATGCCGGGGTATACAGGGCGGAAAGCATTAAAGTCGCGGAAGCGGCAAAAGTCATTGAGAATACGCAACGGGATTTGAATATTGCGCTGGTTAACGAACTGGCCATAATTTTTAATATGTTGAAAATCCCCACTGACGCTGTTCTGGAAGCGGCAGGAACAAAGTGGAATTTTCTGCCTTTCAAGCCGGGCCTGGTTGGCGGACATTGTATTGGGGTAGATCCTTATTATCTCGCATACAAGGCTGAAGAAGTGGGTTATAACCCGCAAGTGATTTTGGCTGGGCGCCGTATTAATGACCATATGGGAGAGTATGTTGCCGGACAAACTGTAAAAGCGATGATTACTGCGAAGCAAAACCTTTGCTCCGCCAAGGTGGCGGTAATGGGATTGACGTTTAAGGAAAATGTACCGGATATTCGCAACAGCCGGGTTGCCAATATTCTTCAGGAGCTGCGCGCCTATGGAATTCAGGCGCAGGTTCATGACCCACTGGCGGACCCGCAGGAAACGTGGGAAGAGTATGGCGTAAAGCTTTGCACCGACGAGGAATTGCAGGATTTGGACGCCATTGTTTTGGCCGTTGCGCATGATAGATACCTGAAAGACGGTGTTGAAGGATTGCTTGCCAAATTACATAACGGTGAGGGTGTGATCGTGGATGTCAAATCAACATTCAAAAGAAGTGATTTCCCATCGGCGGTTGTTTACTGGAGCTTGTAAAGAACTATGTGAAACGTTGCGGGAGAAACCGCGCACCTGGTTGATTACCGGAGCAGCCGGTTTTATCGGCTCAAACTTAGTGGAAACCCTTCTCATGCTGGATCAGACGGTGGTTGGGTTGGATAATTTTTCTACCGGCCATCAACGTAATATCGTGGAAGTCCTTTCTAGTGTTGATGCGGCGCAGGCAGAACGGTTTTCGTTTATTGAAGGCGATATTTGCGATCTGAATACTTGCCGGTCATGTTGTGAAGGCGTCGATATTGTTCTTCACCAGGCTGCATTAGGATCGGTGCCCCGTTCCCTGGCAGACCCGATTTCCACCAACCGCAGCAATGTTGATGGTTATTTGAATATGCTGGTGGCGGCCAAGATGGCCAAAATTAAACGCTTCGTATACGCTTCTTCCAGTTCGGTGTACGGCGACCACCCCGGGTTGCCAAAGGTGGAAGCGGAAATTGGCAAACCGCTTTCCCCGTATGCGGTGACAAAAACGGTGAACGAGCTGTATGCCGGAGTATTTGGTCTTAACTATAGCCTGGATTGTGTCGGGCTTCGTTACTTCAATGTCTTTGGACGCAGGCAGGATCCGGAAGGCGCTTATGCGGCTGTGATACCCAAATGGGTTTTCAGCTTACTGCGGGGTGAAACGGTGTACATTAACGGCGATGGAGAAACGAGCCGGGATTTCTGTTATGTTGACAATGTGGTGCAGGCAAATTTGCTTGCCGGATGCACAGAGAATACGGCCGCTTTGCGGCAAATCTACAATGTTGCCTGCGGCGAAAGGATAACTCTTAATCAATTGTTTGAGCTCATCCGTGAGCAGGTTGCCGCTTATTTGCCGTCCGGCAGTGGAGTAAAACCACAATACCGGGATTTTCGCGCCGGTGATGTCCGGCACTCTCTGGCGAATATCGACAAAGCGAGGATTCTGCTCGGCTATTCACCCTCCCATTCAACGCGCGAGGGGCTGGCGGAAGCGACTGTATGGTATGTTAACCACCGGAAGTAGTCGTATGTTTTGTAAGGAAGCGAATAAGCGAGTGTCCGCATCGTTCTCCCGTTAATTCAGAAAGGGGTGATCCAATGAAACCGTTGGTTTTTTTCGGCGCAGCGTATTTTGATTATATCAAGTTAATTGATGCGATTAATCGACATGAACCTACATGGAATTTGTTGGGTTTTATTGATGATACTCCGGAATTACAGGGAAAAACCTTTTTGGGATACACGGTCTTGGGAACCCGGGACCGCATTCCTGAGTTAAACCGGGAGGGCGTTTATTTCGTGAATAATGTGCATGGCCCCCGCAACAAACAGGCGGTTGCGGAAATGCTGCTGAATCGTGGTTGCCGCATTGCGGGTTTGATACATCCCGGTATCGATATGAATTATGTTACAACCGGCATTGGCTGTGTGATCCCGGATGGTTGTGTGATTGGCAGCAACGTTGCAATCGGCAATTTTGTAACCCTTCGGTTGCGGGTATTGCTAAGCCATGATGTTACCGTCGAAGATTATGTTTTTGTGGGACCCGGAGCTACCATTGGCGGAGAGACGGTTTTACGGCAGGGAGCATTCATTGGCGCCGGCGCGACGGTTATGCTGCGGCGTGAAGTCGGCGCAGGGGCAGTTGTGGGAGCCGGTTCTGTCGTAACCCGAAATGTCATGCCGCATGTCACGGTCGCCGGGGTTCCGGCCCGGGAAATGTCGTTGAAGGGAGGGGAAACCAGTTGAAACCGTTAATCATTAATTTAGCTCCGACTGGAATGGTGCCGACGCGGAAAGATACCCCCTATGTCCCGCTTACGCCGGAAGAAATTATCGAAGACGTTTGTCGTTGTATTCCACTTGGCGTATCAATGGTTCATCTCCACGCCCGCGACGAAGATGGCATCCCTACCCATCGCAAAGAGGTCTCTGCCCGCATTATTGAGGGAATCCGGACTGTGAATTCCGAGGTTATCATCGTGGTTACCACCAGCGGCCGGAATATCCCCGAATTTGAAAAACGGTCGGAAGTATTGGAATTGGATGGCGACTGCCGCCCGGATATGGCAAGTCTGACATTAAGCTCATTGAATTTTCCGAAACAGGCGAGTGTTAACAGCCCTGTAATCATTGAAAGCCTGGTTGAAAAAATGCTGGAAAAAGGAATACTTCCGGAATTCGAAGTATTTGACTTGGGAATGGTAAATTATGCAAACTATCTTATCCAGAAAAAAAATATCCCTGCTCCCTATTACTTTAATATTTTGCTGGGCAATGTAGCGTCGGCGCAAGCGAAACTGTTTCATCTGGCAACGATCATGTCGGAATTCCCCCCGGACTCGATCTGTTCTGTTGCCGGCATCGGAAATTCACAGCTGGTTGCCAATTGTTTAGGTCTCGTGGCCGCTGATGGAGTCCGCACCGGCCTGGAGGATAATCTTTGGATGGATGATGATCGTGCTGTGTTTTCTACGAATTATGGCCTGGTGGAACGGGTGTGCCGGATTGCCAGGGAATTAAACCGGCCGATTGCAACTCCCCGCCAAGTGCGGGATATGCTCAAATGCTATCGATAGCATACCTTGGAAAGCTGGGTGCGGCATAACCCGGGGTGGAGTGAAAATAAGCGGAAGAGAAGGAGATGAACGTATGAGCAAATTGCTGATCATTGGCGCCGGACATTGCGGTCGAGAAACCTTTGAATGGGTCAAGGACATTCAAAATGTGCAAAAACGGTGGGAGTCGGTCGGCTTTTTGAATGATGATCTCCAGGCGTTGGATAAGTATCAGTTATCGAACCTGGTGGTGGGACCGATCAAGGACCATGAACCGGAAGCCGACGAGGAATTTGTTTGCGCGATTGCCGATCCGGCGAATAAAATGCGGATCTGCAAAGCCCTGAAAGAAAAAGGAGCCAAGTTTGTCAGCATTATTCATCCTTCCGTTATTATTGCCGACTATACCACCATTGGCGAAGGGGTCATTCTTTGTCCGCAAGTGGTCGTCTGTCCCAACTCCTTTATAGGGGATTATACGTTAGTCGATTCGTTTACGGTTGTCGGGCATGACGTAACGGTGGAACAAGGCTGCAGCATCAGTGATCATTGCGATTTGACGGGACATGTTTATTTGGAGGAACAGGCGTTTTTGGGAGGCGGGGTTCGCATTATTCCCGGAAAGAGGATTGGCAAAGGAGCCAAAATTGGAGTGGGCAGCGTCGTTATCCGGGATGTTCCGGCGAACGTCAGCGTATTTGGCAATCCGGCCCGGAGAATTGAATAAAAAATAAACGTTGATGGAGGGGATCGGTGTGAAACAACAAGAATTGCTGGGGAAATTGGAAGAAGCATTGTTTGAACCGGCGGGAACATTAACGTTGTCAACAGAACTGGACGGCCTTGATGGATGGGATTCGCTGGGGCGGTTGAGTATTGCCGCTCTGTTCCATGAAACTTTTGGCCTGACGGTGGAAACTTCGAAGTTAAAACAATGCGCTTCGGTAGAGGATATTGTCAATTTTGTCGAGGATAAGCTGGAGGAGGAGGAGGAAGAACCCAAACATTCTTTACGGGTTTGCTAAGGAAATGCGTCCGGAACCTTGATCTCTTTAGGCTGCGTGAATTTCCGGACGATGTTGGGGGGAGGGTTCCAACGTGAAGAATAGCGTCCTGGAATACTTGGAGGAAACTGTCCGCCGGTTTGGCGACAAACCAGCCATTGTGGATGGCGCTCGCCGGCTAACGTTTGGCCAATTGCGGCAGTTCGGCAGACAGCTTGCTTTGAAATTGGCAAAAGATCACGCTTCCTTTCGTCGGCCAGTCGCGGTGTTATTGCCCAAAAGCGTCGATAGTATCATTGCCTTTGCGGGCATCCTTTATAGTGGTAATTTCTATGTACCGTTGGATGAAAAACTCCCAGAACAAAGATTGGGGAAAATTTTAGCCAATTTGAAACCAGCAGCGATTGTCACCTCGCCGGAATATACCGGACTTTTGGCTTCCTTGGGCGTCGAAGCATCAAAATGCGTATTGGCGGGAACCCAGTATGAAGAACTGTCCGGGGAAGAAGAGCATTTCCTGGATCAAATTATCGGGCAAGTGATTGACGTGGACCCTGTGTATGTTATTTACACATCCGGGTCTACCGGAACGCCAAAAGGCGTTGTAGTCGCTCACCGGGGAGTTGTCGATTATATCGATTGGGCCATAGGATGCTTCGGGATTGACGAACAAACTGTTATTGGCAGTCAGTCTCCCTTCTTCTTTGATAATTCCACGCTGGATATTTACCTGTGTTTCGGGGCCGGCGCCACACTTGTTATTATTCCCAAAATGCTGTTCTCTTTCCCTGCAAAGCTGATGACGTATGTAAACGATATGGGTATTAACTTTGTATTTTGGGTGCCGTCAGTATTGATCAACGTAGCCAATGCGCAGATTCTTGATGAAATTATGCCGTCCCGGCTGGCTAAAATCCTCTTTGCCGGGGAAGTTATGCCGAATAAGCAGTTGAATTATTGGCGCAAAAAAATGCCGACAGCGCTGTTTGCCAATCTTTACGGACCTACCGAGATTACGGTGGATTGTACTTACTATATTGTGGAACGGGAATTTTCGGACCAGGACTCTTTGCCGATCGGTTTTCCCTGCCGGAATACGGATATATTGGTCCTCACCGCAGAAAATAAACAGGCGGGACTGCTGGAAGTCGGCGAATTGTGTGTCCGGGGCAGTTCGTTGGCGCTCGGGTATTGGGATGATCCGGAGAAAACGGCGGCTGCGTTCGTACAAAATCCCCTGCACGACCATTACCCGGACAAGATATACAGAACCGGTGACCTGGTTTATATCAATGAGCGGAACGAAATCATTTTTGTTGGCCGCAAAGATTCGCAAATTAAACACATGGGCTATCGCATAGAACTTGGAGAAATTGAAACTGTGGTTGCCGGTCTGCCGGTCATCGAGAGTGCCTGCGTAACCTATAACAAGGCCCGGGAAGAGATCGTATTGCTCTATAAGGCGTCTCAACCGACTGAAATAGGCGATATCCGAAAAGCCCTGCTGCCGTTATTGCCGAAATATATGCTGCCTACGACGGCTCACCAGCTGGAAGAAATGCCGTTGAACGCCAATGGAAAAATCGACCGGGTGGCGTTGTTTCACCGTTACGGACAATAGATGGAGCAGGAGAGGCGTTCGCCGATTTTGCAACGATTGTGAGGGATCGCAATGGAAGAGATCATTAAAATACTTACGGGGATCAGGCCGGAATTTGATTTTTACCAGGAAAGTAATTTTATAGAGAACGGCGTTCTCGACTCATTTGACATGGTCGTGCTGGTATCTACTTTGGAAGAACGCTATGGAATTAAAATTTGCGGCACAGATATCATTCCGGAAAACTTTTCGGACACAGATTCAATCAGACGGTTGGTGGAAAGGTATGGTGGGAATGTATGAACATGAATTTTCACAATAAAAAAATAAGCGGGATTTTGTGCGTAGTTCCCAAAAAGGAAAGCCTGTTTGACGATGAGATCGGCAATTACAACTTCCCGCCGGAAAAGTCGCTGCGCTTGAAAAAAATTATGGGTTACGACCGGCATCGGATTGCGGAAGAGGGAGACTGTATTTCCGATTATTGCGTCTTCGGTATGGAATATTTATTGGGACAGGGGATTGTAAAGAAAGAAGATATTGATGCAATCATTCTGGTGACGCAAACTGCTGACTATCTGCTTCCACCGACCAGCAACATCATCCAGGGAAGGCTCGGATTGCGGGAAGACGTTATTTGCCTGGACATTAATCAGGGTTGTGCCGGCTACGTCGTCGGGCTGACCCAGGCATTTATGCTGTTGGAACAGGAGAGTATCAACAAAGTAATCCTCCTGAATGCAGAGTTTCTAAGCCACAGAACTTCCCGGAAGGACCGCAACAGCTACCCGATTATCGGCGATGCCGCGGCGATCACGATTGTTGAGAAGGATTGCATCCCGAATGTGATCCATGCGAATGTCAAAATGGATGGAAGCCAGGCCGAAGCGCTGATTATTCCGGCGGGTGGTTTGCGGCTGCCGTCAACCACGGAAACTGCAATTATGGAAGACAACGGGGATGGCAATCTGCGCAGCAAGGATAATCTGTTTATGGATGGAACCGGCGTATTCAATTTTGTTCAAACCAAGGTTCCGGCCCTTATTGAAGATTTATTGGTTACCAGTGGCAGCGCGAAGGAAGAAATCGATTACTACCTGTTCCATCAGCCAAACCGGTTTATGCTTGAGAAATTGGCGGATCAATTGAGGGTTCCTTACGCAAAAATGCCGGCCAATATTGTGGAGCGGTTTGGCAATTCCAGCGGAGCCACAATTCCGGTAAATACCGTATATAATTTGGGAGAGCAGTTGAAGAACGGTTCCTTTAAGGTATGTTTTTGTGGATTTGGAACCGGCCTTAACTGGGCGGCTATGCTGATGACGATTGGGAAAATGCAAGTTGCCGAAATGATCGAGTATTCATGAATAGTATTGCCACAAAGCAAGAGATACACGAAATACAGGCAAAGACAGATCAAAATACGGTAAAGATATCCTGGTGTGTCTCTGACAAAGAAAGTCAGGGGGCTTAGTGAAATGGGCACGCTGGAAATTTTGAACGCGGATTGCGCATCGCATCTTGAGCTATGGCTTCAATTATGGCATCTTCAACCGGAAAAAGAAATTTTTTCGCATCCTGAATTTGTAAAACTGTTTTGCCGGCCCGGTGATTTTGCCCTTTGCGCGTATCTGGAAATCTCCGATATGGTCGTTATGTTTCCCTTTATTTTGAAACCATTAAGCAAAGAAAAGTGGGCCGGAGAGCGGTGTCAATATTATGATATTGCCAGTCCGCATGGGTATGGTGGTTTGTCCTATTCCTGCAAAAACAAGCTAAAATATCTGCCGAGAAAGATTGCTGAAATATTTTGGCAGGCTTTCGATGAGTGGGCGGCAATCAATCGTGTTGTTACCTGTTTTGTCCGCTTTTCTCCATACTCCTGCCATGCGGATGCTTTTTCCGGGAATATGGAAGAGGTCTCGCCGCACGTTTATCGATCCCTGGATGCTGGATTACCTGATATTTGGAATAGTTTTGCCCACAAGGTCCGCACGAATATCCGGCGCGCCGTACGAAACGGCCTGCGGGTGGAAATTGACAGTTGCGGAAAACGGATTGAAGAATTCAAGAGAATATATTATGCGACCATGGATCGAAAGAGCGCCCAACAAAAATATTATTTTTCGGAAGATTTCTTTTCCGCTGTCGTTAAAAAATTAAACGGAAAATACTTATTCTTCCATACTTTGTATGCCAACAAGGTGGTTTCTACTGAATTAATCCTGGTTTCCGACAAGCATATGTATTCGTTTTTAGGCGGTACGGAAAAAGAAGCTCTCCGATTATATCCAAACGAAATCATCAAGGCCGCCGCAATTCGCTGGGGGATTGAAAATGGCAAAAAAATGTATATGCTGGGCGGCGGTTACAATAACCAATGCGACAATCTTTTCCGCTACAAGAAAGCGTTTGCGCCTGACGGAATAAACCTTGCGTTGATTGGAAAGAAAGTGTATGATGAGGCCGTTTATTGGAATTTGTATGCGATGCGCAGCCAGTATGAACTGAAAATGGGCAATGCAATTGAATTAGGTAATGGATTTTTTCCGATTTATCGAAATCCCGCAGTACAGACCCAAAGTAATTCCAGCGAGGTGTGTGGCGATGATTACCAGAGCCGGGAGAACAATCCGATTGGTTTTGATTATGTGCCTAATTACTGAATTCCTTTTTTGCATGGGCATGCGGCCGGGAAATGCGAGCCAGAACATTACCGATTTGCGCAGCTTGTGGGAGGAAAACACCGGGAACGGGGTTCAGGATGACACGGCGATTTTTCAACGGGGGCTGAAACTGGCTGCCGGGGGTACACTGTATATACCCAAAGCCAGCGCGGCGTACTCCGTCAGCAATCTGCAAATTCCAGCCAACATCCATATTATTTTTGAAGAAGGAACCGTAGTTCAAGCCAATGCCGGTCTTCCGATCAATAAACCGTTGTTTAAGATCTCACGGGTTGCGAATGTTGTGATCGACGGAAACGGCGCCACGTTCGGAATGTTGAACTCCCAGTATCCGAGTGGTTTTGCCGGAGGAACATTTTCAATCACCAATTCCGCCGATATCACCTTGAACAACATCGTGGTGACGAGTTCCGGCGGCGGGGATGGCTTTTATATCAATAATGTGGACAACGTTGTGGTATCCGGTTGTTCCGCGTCGGATTGCGTGCGCAATGGATTAACCCTCATTGGCGCCAATGGAGCGCTGATTGAGAATTGCGTGTTTTCGCAAAATAGCGATGGAATCCATGTGGAGCCCAATGGCCCCGCGGATCTGTTAAACGGTATCGTTTTTCAGAACAGCTTCGCCGAGAATAACAAAAGCTATGGGGTAAGCATCAGCCTCGATAAGTACAAAACTGCCGCTGCCCGCATCGATGTCGATATTTCTTTTAACAACATCACGACAAGGAATAATGGCAGTACGGGCCTTTATCTCGCCGTTTACAATTTTGGCTGCGGGATTGGCGGGGCGGTCAATGTAAACAACTACACCTCTGACGGGGACAAACTGGCGATCAATCTTTCCAATAGCGGTCTTTTATCACCATCTGTAGTGATCAATAAATGGCAGATTGTAAATCCGACCGCTTATAATATGAATAAAGTAAATTATTTGGATGCGGCCTGGGTTCGCGATTTGAGCGGCGTAATTTCCGGAAAAGTCGTGTTCAGCCAATTCTAAGCGAGCGGGAATACGCGTACGTCAAGGTCAAGGGGTGGAAAAAATGGATATCATGATTAGCATTTGCTGTATTACTTACAACCACGAAAAGTATATTTCAGACGCAATAGAGGGCTTTCTGATGCAGAAAACAAGCTTTCCATTTGAAGTGATTATCCATGACGACGCTTCCACGGACAGAACGGCCGAGATCATCAGAAACTATGAAAAAACGTATCCGGAAATTATCAAGCCGATTTATCAGAGCGAGAACCAGCACTCAAAGGGAGGGCATATCGATACGAGATTTATTTATCCGCGGGCCAAAGGCAAATATATCGCGTTATGCGAAGGCGACGATTACTGGACGGATCCATTCAAGCTTCAAAAACAGGCGGAGCATATGGAAAAAAACCCGCAATGCAGTTTGTGCACGCATGCAGCGAGAAGAATTGCCCGCAATAATAAAGTTGCCGGATACATCCAACCCGCCGACAGCGACAGGCTTTTTACCACAGAGGAGGTGATCAGCGGCGGAGGCGGACTGTTTGCGACCAATTCCATGTTTTATCCCAAAAAGCTGGTGGAGACCCTCCCGAATTTTTACCTCCAAGCTGCCGTGGGAGATTATCCATTGACGATCTACCTTTCACTGCAAGGCGAGGTGCATTATATTGCCCAATGTATGTCCGACTATCGGGCCATGGTTGAAAACTCATGGAGCAGTACGATCCTGGCTGATGAACGCAAAATGAACGAATATATCAGAAAAACCGGTATTATGTTAGATGAAATCAACCAGTATACCAATTACAAGTATGAAGCCGCGATCCATCAGTATCTTTTGAACCGGGAGTTTAACCGTTTGTTGGCCGATTACGACATCCGGAAGATTAAAACGGAAAAATACAGGACAAAATACGATGCCCTGAGTATAAAGCACAAACTGATGTTATATTTGGGCGCGTACCTTCCCTCTGTTTTAAATTTATCACTGAAAATAAGAAAAATATATAAGGCGTAGAAGCCAAAAAAGGAAAATCACAATGATGAACACAGACATGAAAAATAAAGTGTTATCAGGCCTTTTTTGGAAGTTGATGGAAAATGGCGGGCGCCAGGGAATCCAGTTTTTTATACAGATCCTATTGGCGCGGCTGTTATTACCGGCAGATTACGGCGTTATCGCCTTGATTGTGGTATTTATTGCCATCGCTAATGTTTTTGTGGACAGCGGATTTAACGCAGCGTTGATACAAAAGAAGAATGTCGATGAAACAGACTTTTCTTCTGTATTCCATCTCAGCCTTTTCGTTGCTGCTTCATTATATATTGCCTTGTATTTGTCTGCTCCCTTGATCGCCGATTTTTACCAGGAAGACCAAATCATTGCCATTCTCCGTGTTTTATCCATTACCCTCTTTTTCGGAGCGGTGAATTCCATTCAATATGCTGTTGTATCGAGAACGATGAAGTTTCAAAAAGTTTTTTTCAGTACCCTCGGTGGCACGCTGTTTTCCGGCAGTCTCGGCATTGTGATGGCCTACGCCGGTTTCGGCGTCTGGGCGCTGGTAGCCCAGCATCTTACCAATCAGCTGCTCATTACCGTCATTCTTTGGTTTACGGTGAAATGGCGGCCAGGGATGCTGTTTTCCCTTTCCAGGGTTAAAAGCTTGTTCGCCTTCGGCAGGAACCTGTTATGCTCAAGCATGTTGGACACAATTTATAGCAATCTGTATAGCCTTGTGATTGGCAAGATGTACAATCCGGAGATGTTGGGGTATTTTGTCAGAGGAGAGCAGTTTCCCCGCCTGATTATCACGAATATCAATGGATCCATTTCCAGTGTCATGCTGCCGGCATTATCGGCCAGCCAGGATGACAAGGGGAAAGTGAAGGCGATGGTCAGGCGTTCCATTGTGACCAGTTCTTTCGTCATCTTTCCGATGATGACCGGGCTTGGTGTATGCGCAGAACTGCTGGTCAAAATTTTACTAACGGATAAGTGGCTGCCTTGTGTGCCGTTTTTGCAAATGATGTGCATCACCTTTGCTTTCTGGCCGATCCATGTGGCCAATTTACAGGCCATCAAAGCGTTGGGTCGCAGTGATATTTTTCTGAAGTTGGAAATCATCAAGAAGTGTCTGGGAGTCATCGTGTTAGCCATAAGCGCTCCGTTTGGAATTTATATCATGGTTGCGTTTATGCCTGTCACCTCCTTTATTTCGACAGCGATCAACTCATATCCGAACGGAAAGTTGTTACAGTACAGTTTTAAAGAGCAGTGGCTGGATATTATCCCTTCTTTATTGCTATCCGTCGTAATGGGCGCTGCCATTTATCCCATCCATTTCACGGACTGGAATAGCGGGGTGAAATTACTCGGCCAGGTGATTGCAGGCGCATCCGTTTATATTGGGTTGGCATTTCTATTCAAGCTGGAGTGTTTTCTCTATCTGCTGGATACGGGAAAAGAACTGCTGCGGAGAAAACGGATACAGGCGGTGAATGGGGACGAATGACCCGCAGTTTCATGACCGGGATCCCAGAACGCAAGAGGGGAGGAATTTTCAAATGAACAATCCGATACAAGTAACCCGTTCCTCGATGCCGGGATTTGAAGAATACATGGCAGAAATTAAAGAACTATGGGAAAGTCGCTGCCTGACCAATATGGGCAGCAAGCACAAGGCGTTGGAGAAAAAGCTTGCCGAATATTTGAAAACACCGAATATTACGCTTTTCGCAAATGGCCATCTGGCATTGGAGTGCGTAATTGCCTCGCTTGGGCTGACCGGAGAAGTGATTACAACGCCATTCACTTTCGCATCCACAACGCACGCGATTGTGCGCAACGGATTGACGCCGGTATTTTGTGATATTGAGCCGGATACCTATACCATGGATGTTAGAAAACTGGAACGTTTAATTACGAAACAAACGTCGGCCATTATTCCCGTTCATGTGTATGGGAATGTATGCGATGTCGATGCGATCGATACGATTGCCCGGAACTATAATTTAAAGGTTGTTTATGACGCCGCCCATGCCTTTGGCGTAACGATACAAGACCAGGGCATTGCCACCTGCGGCGACGCCTCTATGTTCAGCTTCCATGCCACGAAAGTATTCCACACGATAGAAGGCGGAGCCGTAACCTATAACAATGACGGATTAAAAACGATGCTGGATTACTTAAAAAATTTTGGAATCACCAGCCCGGAAACAGTTGATTATGTCGGCGGAAATGCAAAAATGAATGAATTTCAGGCAGCCATGGGCATCTGCAATCTGCGCCATATCGACCAGACAATAGAGAAACGTAAAAAAGCGGTGGAACGATACAGGGAGAAGCTTTCCGGCATAGCCGGCATAAAACTGGCGCAGCCGCAGCCCTACGTGAAAAGCAACTACGCGTATTTTCCGGTTCTGTTTGACGGCTACCGGCTGGATCGGAACCAGGTCTATGAAATATTGAAGAAAGACAATATTATTTCCCGAAAATATTTTTATCCGTTAATCAATAATTTTGCTTGCTATCGAAACAAAGTGGCCTGTGGGCAAACTGAGACAGCCCAATATATATCAGACCGAATATTGACCCTCCCGTTGTACGAAGAACTGGCGCCGGAAGAGATTGACCGAATTTGCAACCTCATTTTAGACGGTAAAATCTAAGCAAAAAGGAAGGTGGGGAAAAGATGAAAGGAATCATATTGGCAGGCGGAAAAGGCACTCGCCTCTATCCGATGACGCAAGCCGTATCCAAACAACTATTGCCTATCTATGATAAGCCGCTGATTTATTACCCTCTTTCCGTCCTTTTGCTGGCGGGGATAAGCGATATTTTAATCATCTCAACACCTGAAGATACTCCGCTGTACCGGAAACTTTTGGGAGATGGCTCCAAACTCGGCCTGCATTTTTCCTATAAGATTCAGGAGGTTCCCCGGGGAATTGCCGAGGCGTTTCTACTGGGAGAAGACTTTATTGGCGATGATTGCGTCTGTTTGATCCTGGGCGATAATGTTTTTTACGGACAGGATCTTACCCGGGTTCTCAATCGGGCCAAAGACCTCCAAACAGGCGCGGTTGTTTTTGGTTATCCGGTAAAGGATGCGCAAAATTTCGGGGTCGTTGAATTCGACAGTCAAAAAAAAGTAATCTCCATTGAGGAAAAACCGCAGAATCCCAAATCAAATTATGCCGTGCCGGGTTTGTATTTCTATGACAATCAGGTAGTGGAGATCGCAAAAAATATCAAGCCGTCCGCGCGGGGGGAACTTGAAATCACCGCCGTGAACAATGTGTATTTGGAAAAAGCGGAATTGCAGGTGATCCTCCTCGGACGCGGGATGGCATGGCTTGACACGGGAACGCCGGGAGGATTGCTGAAGGCGGCGCAGTACGTGGAAACCATCCAGGAAAGACAGGGATTCTATGTTTCCTGCATTGAGGAGATTGCCTGGCGGAGAGGGTTTATTACGAATGAGCAATTGCAGGCCATTGGAGAAAGTTTAAAAATGACTGATTATGGACGGTATATTCTTTCTCTGACGGAGGAATCGGTATGAAGAACCTATTGATAACCGGTGGAGCCGGGTTCATCGGCAGTAATTTTGTGAAGTATATGGCGGCTCGACATCCGGACTATAAACTTATCAATGTTGACGCCCTGACTTATGCCGGCAATTTGGAAAACCTGAAAGAATTAACGGATACCGGGAATTACACGTTTATTAAAGCCGATATCCGGGACAGAACGCGGATCGATGCTATTTTCAGCGAGTTTGCTATTGATAGTGTGGTGAACTTTGCGGCCGAATCCCATGTCGACAGAAGCATAATCGATCCGGAGATATTCCTGACAACCAACGTCATTGGAACGCAGGTACTGCTGGACAGTGCAAAAAAACACTGGAACGCAAACCCGGGCGACAAATATTCGCGGGAATACAAGCCGGGAGTAAACTATTTGCAGATATCCACGGATGAAGTATACGGGGCGCTGGGTAAAACGGGGAAATTTGTCGAAACCATGCCGCTATTGCCGAACAGTCCTTACTCTGCGTCCAAGGCAAGCGCCGACATGATCGTAAGGGCTTACCATGAAACGTTTGGCGTGCCTGTGAACATCACCCGCTGTTCCAACAACTACGGGCCATACCAGTTCCCGGAGAAGCTGATCCCGCTTATGATCAACAACTGTTTGCAGGACAGGGAGCTACCGGTATATGGCGATGGAATGCAGATCAGGGATTGGTTGCATGTCTTGGATCATTGTTCCGCTATCGACGTGGTGCTGCATAAAGGGATGAATGGGGAAATTTACAATATTGGCGGCAATAATGAAAAAGCGAATATTGAGATCGTGAAACTGATCCTTGCAGCACTGGGCAAGTCGGAAGAGTTGATCAAATACGTCAAAGACAGACCGGGGCATGACCGGCGGTATGCGATTGATCATGCGAAGATCACAAATCAGCTGGGGTGGACCCCCGCCTACACGTTTGAACAGGGAATCAAGCAAACGATCGAGTGGTATCTGGCTCATAAAGAATGGATGGCCCACGTCGTATCCGGTGATTATAGGGACTATTACAAGAAAATGTACCATGAAAAGTAGCTGTATTTCCTGCAAGACAAAAAAATAGTCGGCGGGAAAACCCGCCGACTATGCAAGAACCGGATGAATTGTTTTATACTTTTGCCCAGGAAGCAACGCCGTTGGTCATTGTCAGCTTATACTTGCTGGAATCACCTGCAAATTGGAACGTATTCAAAGCCGTTCCCGTGCTGTAGCTCCAGTTTTGAATGGTCAGAGAATCCGTGGAGTTGCAGCTGATCACCAGGTCTCTGTTGCTGAGCAGCTTCACGCTAAGATCAGATACCTTGATGCCGGAGTTGAACAAAACCGTATCCTGGTTGTTGATGCTGCTGCCGGTAATCTTATCGTTGCCGTCGCCGAGGCCGAACATATAGGTGTCTGCTCCTTTTCCGCCGGTCAGTCGATCGCCTTCGCCGGCGCCGCCCCACAAGATGTCGTTGCCGTCGTTGCCATACAGGAAGTCCTGACCGCCCATACCATAAATTACATCGTTTCCGCTGGTGCCGTTGATGGTATCGCTGGCCGTTGTACCATACGTGATATTGCTGGTTGGGGTGGTAGTTGTCGTAGTGGTGGAAGTCGTCGTGGTCGGTGTAGTCGTTGTCGTGGTTGTTGTTGGCGTAGTCGTCGTAGTTGTCGCGGTATTGACGCCAACGGTAGGTACCGTAGAGGTAAAGGTGCCCTGGGTGAATACGATTCTTCCCGAGGTTACGCCGCTCATGTCGCGAATCCAGGCAGCGCCCTGATAATTTACGATCGATAAATCGTAAGCGGTCGGATTTAAAATCTTCCATTTATCTACGGTAACAATCGGCGACGTTGAGCCGCTATTGGAAATACTCATTGCCAGTTTGTCGCCGTCGGAAGTGTAGTTGTTTACATCGATTGTTCCGCCGATCCCGTAGTTGAAGTTGTAAACGGGAAGGTAAAGACCGCAGACCGCGTTATTCCGGGTTGTGCAGTTCGTAAAAGTAACGCTTACATCAGTCCGGCTTGTCTCGTATTTATATTTATCCAAACCGAGAGATATTCCGTAATCACCATTATTCTCCGAAAGGCAATTCTGGAAAACAATGTTTTTCAACACATCGGTGGGGCCATTGGGTTCGATATGGATGCCGCCGTCGTTTTTGGAGAAATAACAGTTTTCAATGAGCGCTCCATTGGCTCCAATCAGAGTCAGCCCGTTGCGCATACAATTCGATGCAGCACAACCTGACATGGTTAGGTTGCTGACATTGTTGATATAAAAGCCGTCTCCGCCACTGGTACTTGTGACAATAAGGTTGTTCAATGTGATATTGGAACAATTGGTAACCCTGAAGTCTGCGCCAACGTATCCGGTTGGATATTGGACTTTCGACATGCCAAAAGTAGCGCCGTTTCCGTCAATCGTAACATTTGAGACCCCTGACATTTTAAACAAGGCTGTATCGATTGGAAACCCTGCAGTGGCTTGGACATTGGTGCCTGCCTCAAAAATAATGTGGGTATTGGATGGGATTTGTAGACCACTACTGAGCGAGTACGCTACACTGGATTTTGGGATATACAGTGTACCCCCTGCAGCCAGTTTCAGAGCTTGTTGGAAAATCGCCGTATCGTCCGTGACCCCGTTCCCGGTGCTTGACGTCCAGAGATCCCCAAGATTAATCGTTGCCATACTATGTTTTACCTCCTGTTCTTTTTTGGAAAATCCATTGCGGGCATCATCGCTGGTACGTAATTTGGTCCGCAAAGAAAGAACGGGGGGTACGCCGGAACCATAATGCGCTAGACATGCTAACACGGCAACCTGGCGATCTCATCCCCTACTCGGCATAGAGACCCATGGCTTTGCGGCCTTACCTCGCGATAAGTGTGCCAATCCGGTTTCCTCATCAATGTGACGATGAAACAGTTTTGATTGATTTTAGGCACTGTGAAAAACTTTCTTTTCTGCCCAAGGCCTACTCTACCATAAAAAAATAAAAATGACCATGGGGCGAGAATCCTGTTCTGGTAGCTAGAAGAATTCACCCAGATGGGAACTGGTAAAAAGGAAGATTAGTAAGAAAATAGTAATTATAATTAGAAAAAACAAGAAAAATAACAACGATTTGGAGGTGTCCCAATGAACCGGTTTGATAAGAAATTCAAGGAAGAAGCGGTTCGGCTCGTGCAGGATGGCGGTCAGACTGTTTCTGACGTGGCCAACGCATTGGGAATTCATGCCAATACTTTGTACAAGTGGATCAACCAATACAACAAGCACAAGGAAAAAGCGTTTCCCGGCAGCGGACATCTCCTGCAGGAAGATGATGAAGTGAAAAAGCTGAAAAAAACGGTTGCGGAGCTGCGGGAAGAAAACGCGATCTTAAAAAAAGCCGCGGCTATTTTTGCCCGGTACCACAGTAAGAATTGAACCTTATAACGCTGTGCCATAAAAGGCAGCATACGGTATTTCCGCGCTCTGTTACCATGACATGTTCGCGGCAGGGAGAGGGTGCAATATGGCATTTTATGTACTTTTCCGTTTGGACGATATTTGCCCGCGAATGAATTATACCAATTTCAAGCGGTTCCAGGATATCTTCGACCGCTATGAAGTAAAGCCCATTATTGGGGTCGTGCCTGACAACCAGGATGACAATCTCAATCCGTGCGAGGCGCTGCCCGAGTTTTGGGATATCATGCGCCAGCTGAAACAGCGGGGCTGGAGTGTCGCGATGCATGGGCATACCCATGTTTATTCAACAAAAGAACCCGGAATATTCAACCGCGCTGAGCGAAGTGAATTTGCGGGTCTTTCCTATATAGAACAGTTGGCCAAAATCCAAAAAGGCGTTGCAATTTTGCAAACGCAAGGTCTGGCTGCCGACCTGTTCATGGCTCCTTCCAATACGGTCGACGAGAACACCATGCGAGCCTTGCAGGAATCCGGATTTCACTACATTACGATCGGGGCAGCCACTGCTCCCTACGATTGGCATGGACTCACTGTTATTCCCTGCCGGGAGGCGAAACCCAGAATCCTTTGGGGTTTATCAACCGTCTGTTTTCATCCCAACACTACACCAGAGAAAATATTCCTGGCAACGGAAACGTTTTTAAAAAATAACAGCCGGTTTGTCATCGATTTTCAGAGAGCCTGTCAATTGCCCCGCCTGTCCCTGCCCGAAGCGCTGCGGCAGGAGAAGATATACAGACTGGTTCAGGATAAAATCGTGAACGTCATTTACCCGCTGTACAAAAGGCTGAGAAAGGATACCGGCAATATGAAATTCGAAGGCCGATAGGAATGGAACAAGGGGGGGGGACGCTTTGCACATCATGTTTTATTACGGGACATTGCAACAGGGGGGCGCTGAGCGGGTCATCTCCTCACTTGCCAATGACTTTGTGAAACGCGGGGCGGAGGTTTCCATCCTGGTGGTTGATGAAAAACCGTCCCTATATTCTCTGGACGCAAGAATACACTTTATCAATTTATCGGCGAACGCTCACAGTAAAACCCTTTTTGCCGCGATAAAAAACAATTTACGGCGGATTAGCCTGACCTGCGAAGTATTTAAAGGGAGCCGTCCCGATATCGTCGTTTGCTTCGGCATCAACAATCTTGCGTTTGCGCTCGCGGCGAAACGGTGTTTGCCTATCAAAATTGTAGGTTCGGAACGCAGCAACCCATTTCGGTCGGAGGAAAGTTTTTTTTGGAAAACGATGAAAAAACTGCTTTCTCCTTATGCGGATGGGTATATTTTTTCCACAGAAGGAGCGAAAAGCTATTATCCGGCGAAAACCCGCAACAAGAGCGCTGTCATTCCGAATGGGATATTTGCGGATACGATGCCGGAAACCGTACCGGAACCAAGAAAACGCCGACCCCGAACAATCTGCGCTACCGGACGTTTGGAGGCGGTAAAAGGCTTTGATACCCTTATTAACGCCTTTGCCCGTTTTCATGAAAGCTTTCCTGATCATACCCTTCACATCTACGGCGAGGGAGGGCAGCAGGTGGTGCTGGAAAAACTGATTCGGGAAAAAGGGCTGGAAAAGCATGCTTTTTTGGAGGGTTATGCTGTTGATGTGCCGGCTGCGCTTTGCCGTCATACGATGTTCGCCTTTGCGAGCCGCCATGAAGGAATGCCGAATAGTATGATTGAGGCTTTGGCCTGCGGATTGCCTTGTGTGGCAACGGACTGCGATTTTGGCCCGTCAGAGCTTATTCGCGACGGTCAGAACGGCTTGCTGGTGCCTGTAGACGATGTCGCGGCAATGGCTGACGCTATGAAGCGGATTGCTTCCGACGAACTGTTGGCGAAAAAGCTGTCGCAAAATGCGTTGAAAATCCGCGAAACCCATTCCATGGAGAAGATTTCTAAACGCTTTTACGAGTACATAATCCGTGTATAACAAGAAGGAAACGATACGCCTCCGGCCGCCTGGCGGGAAAGAACAGCGGGCCATGGATTATGAGGAGGGATTGAGATGAACCATGAGTTGAAGACATTGATCAGAACGCTGTCACGGAAAAGCGAGATGCTGACAAAACTGTATAAAGAAGCAAATCGTGTAAAAATGGCTGTTACCAAAGGAATTGACGATGAAGCGTTTGCCAAAAATAAATACCGGGAAAATACGGGCCGGGAGTTGAATTTAGACAACCCGCAAACCTTTGATGAGAAGTTATGGTGGTTGAAACTGAATTATCGAAATCCGTTGCTGACCCTCTGCTCGGACAAGTACCGGGTGCGTGAATACGTCAAGGCGTGCGGATTAGGCCACCTTTTGAATGAATTATACGGCGTATACGAAAAAGCGGAGGATATCAATTATGACGCGTTGCCCAATGAGTTTTTTCTCAAGTGCAACCATGCCAGCGGCTTTAATTTTCTCTGTACCGATAAAGATACGTTTCCCAGGGAAAAGGTGAACAAGGAGCTGAACCGGGCGCTGCAGGAAAACTATTATTTTCAATCCCGTGAATGGAATTATAAGGATATCCCCCCGAAAATAGTATGCGAAAGAGTGCTGAAAAGCAAGAACAACGCCCCGCTCATTGACTACCGATTTCTCTGCTTTCATGGCGTTGTGCGCTGTATTTTCCTTGACATCGATACCTGCGCCGAAGACGGATCGCACCGCCATGATGCGCGGCGCAATGTGTATGACGAAAATTTGGATTTGCTCAACGTCAGGGTAACCCGGCAAACGTTTCCGCCCGAATTGGTGCCGAAGCCGGAGAATTTTGCCGTCATGCGCAGTTATGCGGAAATCCTGTCCAAACCGTTTCCCCATTGCCGGGTGGATTTATACAACATTGATGGGGACATTTATTTCGGCGAAATCACCTTTTATCACGCAGGCGCCTGCAACAAGATCGAGCCGGAAGCGTGGGCGTATACGATGGGAAGCTGGATCGATTTGTCGATCGTAAAGACGGATCAATACGGCTAAGACGGTATTTTTTCAGTATTGCCGTTGTGCGGGGTGTATTAAGGGCCTCGCGGCTATGATAAAAAGATCAGCCGAAGCAGGAAATGTCAGAAAAAACGAAGAATTATGAAAATACCAAGAGCGTCCTTGCCGTCCCGGAGTATCCGGATGATTTCAGCATGACATCACGCACGGTGAAGGAGATGTTGCACGATGGCGTTTCATGTACTGTTTCGTATGGACGATATTTGTCCGCGGATGAATTATGAGAAATTCAGGCGGTTCCAGGACCTCTTTGACTGTTATCATATAAAGCCCATTATTGGAATTGTTCCCGACAACCAGGATGATGATCTAAAGCCCTGCGAAGAATTGCCTGATTTTTGGGGTCGTATGCGCCGGCTGAAAAATCAGGGCTGGAAGATCGCCATGCATGGCTATACCCATGTTTACGCAACAAAAGACCGGGGAATATTTAACAATGCGGGACAAAGTGAATTTGCCGGACTTCCTTATCCGGAACAGCTCGATAAAATCCAAAAAGGCATTGCAATCCTGAAAGCGCAGGATCTGGCCACCGACCTGTTCATGGCTCCCTCGGATACGGTTGACGAGAATACTTTGAAAGCCTTGCGGGAGTCCGGGTTTCGCTACATTACGATCGGATCCGCCACTGCTCCCTACGACTGGCATGGGCTGACCATTGTTCCCTGCCGCGAGGCAAAACCAAGAGTCCTTTGGGGTTTGTCGACAGTCTGTTTTCACCCCAACACGGCGCCGGAAGAGATTTTCCTGACAACGGAAAAATTTTTACAACAGAACGACCGGTTTGTCATTGATTTTCAGAGCGCCTGCCAACTTCCCCGTCTGCCCTTGGCTCAAGCGATGCGGCAGGAAAGAATATATGGAATTATTCATGACAATATTGTTGGCTTTCTTTATCCGGTATACAAAAAGATGAGAACAATTACCGCCGGTGCGAAGATCGCAAGATCATGAAAGCGCGATATCCCGGAATATTGCCGGAAAGGATTGGCGCTGAAAGGGGGGGAGCCGGGTGAAGTATGAATTGAAGGTACTGCTGCAAAAAATAGCGGATAATAATGAACTGCTGGTCAAACTGTATCGGCAGGCAGAGTATATAAAAATAGCGGTTGCAAAAAAAATCCGCGTGAACCATAAGCTGAAGCTATTTATCAGAACGCTGTCTTATAAAAGCAAATGGCTTACCAAACTGTATCTACAGGCAAACCGTATAAAAATGACTGTTACCAAAGAGGTCGACGACGAAACTTTTGCCAAAAACAAATACCGTGAAAACACGGGCCGGGCTTTGAATATAAGGAATCCGCAAACCTTTGACGAAAAGCTGTGGTGGTTGAAGCTGCATTATCGAAATCCGCTGTTGACGCTCTGCACCGACAAGTATCGGGTGCGCGAATATGTGAGGGCGTGCGGATTGGACCATATTTTGACGGAATTATACGGCGTATACGAAAAAACGGAAGATATCGATTATGACGTTTTGCCCGATGAGTTTTTTCTCAAGTGCAACCATGCCAGCGGCAGTAATTTCCTCTGTGCCAATAAAAATACATTTCCCAAGGAGAAGGTGCACAAAGAACTTGACCGGGCGCTGACCGAAAATTACTACTTCCAATCCCGCGAATGGAATTACAAGGACATCCCGCCGAAAATCATCTGCGAAAAAGTATTAAAAAACAAGGATAACTCTCCTCTCGTTGACTACCGGTTTCTCTGCTTTCATGGCGTTGTGCGCTGTATCCTCCTCGATATCGATATCTGCGCCGAAGACGGGTCGCACCGTTTTGATTCGCGCGGGAATGTCTATGATGAGAATTTGAACCTGCTCAATGTAAAAATAGAAGTCGACCATCAAACTTTTCCGACGGAATTGGTGCCAAAGCCGGATAATTTTGCTGTCATGCGCAGTTATGCGGAAATCCTGTCCAAACCATTTCCTCATTGCCGGGTTGATTTATACAACATCGATGGCGGCATCTACTTTGGCGAAATCACCTTTTATCATGCGGGAGGCTGCAACAATATCGAGCCGGAGGAGTGGGCGTATAAGATGGGCAGCTGGATTGACCTGCTGGCCATAGAAGATGAATGATGCCATGTCTGCTGTGCAAGCCGTTTTTGGCATGCGGTAAGACTGCAAAAAAAGGTGGACTGGAGTATGGAGAGGAAAAACCTTTTGGTGCTGGTTGCAAATATTGGCATCGGCGGCCAGGAAAGAATTGCCATCAATACGGCGGATATTCTGCAAAAGGATTATAATACGATTCTTGTCATATTTAACAAACAGGAGTGCAATTATGAATTTGGCGGAACCTTGTTGAATTTGGAGCTTCCTCCGGTAACCGGCACGTTCAACAAGATGGTCAACCTTCTGCGCCGCGCCCGTGCGCTGCAAAGGCTGAAACGGGAACACAACATTGATATTACCCTATCGCTGGGCACCTCGGCGAACTTTGTCAACGTGCTTTCCCGGGCGTCTGACAAGATCCTGGTATCTGTCCACGGTTATGGCGCCCTGACCCGGTCTCGCTGGGATAAAATCATCGGCAAACTGGTATTCGGTAAAGCGGACACCGTCATAACCGTTGCCCAAAAACTGTCGGCGGATTTGGCGGACCTTTATAATATCCCTGCCGCCAAAGTAAAGACGCTGCATAATCCCTATAATATTGCGGCAATTATCGAGGGGGCCAAGGAGCCGGTTTCCGTGGCGTTCCATTCTCCCGTAGTTGTCAGTGTAGGACGAATGCAGGAAGTAAAAGGATTCCGCCACTTGATCAATGCGATGGCTCATGTCGTAAAGGAAATACCCCAGGCTAAACTGCTTCTGGTGGGCGATGGCGATGAAATGACCGCCTTGCAGGAACACAGCCGGAAAATGGGGCTGGCTGGCCATGTCACCTTTGTTGGTTTTCAGCCGAATCCTTTCCGCTATGAGGCGAAATGCGATCTTTATGTGCTGTCGTCCATTAATGAAGGGTTTCCCAACACGCTGGTAGAGGCCATGGCCTGCGGCCTTCCTGTGGTGGCGACTGATTGCAAGACGGGGCCGCGTGAAATTTTGACGGAAACCTTCGAAGATAAAACTGCTGAGAAAATAGAATATGTTGATTATGGCGTACTGGTACCGCCGTTTGCCGCGGATGAAAGCCATGAACCCCAAAAAGACAAAATGCTTGCCGAAGCGATAGTTGAACTGCTCACGAACCGCGAACGCACCAATTACTATAAAGCAAAAGCGGCAGAGCGGGCAAGAACGTTTTCTTTTGAGACCTACCGGAAAAAAGTAATTCAAATCATTGAGGGATAATTCGGCAGTCTGCAAACAAACCGCAGGCGCATGAGCTTTTTTGCTGTAAGGTAAGGAGGCTAATAAAAACAAGAATGTTCAGAAAAAAGAAGGAAAAATAGGAGGCAAACGGGAATGAATCAAAGAAACTTATTTTTTAACGCACCTTCGGCGGAAGGGGGTGGATCCGGCAACGCTTCCGAGAAGGAAATGGAACCGCAAAAAAACGGTATGTGTGGGGAGAAACATCTTATGCAGCCCGTAGTTTCCGGGCTGCCGGCCGAGCGGAAAACCGCGCCGCTTGCACCGAAGCCTGTAGGCCAGATTGATAAAATCCGCAATACAAACCTCTCCGGCGCTAACCGGAAAGAGGAATGAACCGGATTGGGAAAACAGGTTTATTGCCGGGAAATAAATAAAAAACGACAGGGGGTTTTTCGATTGAAAAAAATCATTTGTATTACAGTTGCTCTTCTTGTTATGGGTCTTGGTACCGTAATGGCTGCGCCGCTCAATGACCTGGCAACCGGACAAACGGCAGTTGGTGTTTCAAATGACAACCTGTACATTGAGAATAAAGTCGGCAGCCGTATAACGGTCGGTTTGCAGAGTATCGATTTAAACGATGATAGTTCAACCGATCTTTACGGACAATACAACTTTACGAATAATTTCCGGGGGATTATCGGACACCGGGATTACAGCAGCGGCTCAACCTATTTGGGTGTTGGTGTGACTGGAGCATTAGACAATAAATGGGATGGTCACGCGTATGTAATTTTTGCTGATGAATTCACCGAAGTGCAAGCCGGCGCTACGTACAATATTACCAGTGACCTGGGCGCCAACGTTTATTTCCGTTCTTTCATGCCGGATGCCGGCAATGACAAACATCGTGTCGGCGCTGGGTTAACGTATAAATTCTAGGATACAACTGTTGGCTAAACCGGCGAAGTTGTCACTTTTGCCGCTTAAGCCAACAGGAAACAGAAAAAATTGAAAAAATTTGCAATTCCAAGAGGATTATGCCGTCCGCGCTGCGAATAGTTGCTATGTATTCAATAATGCAAAACATGCTGGAGGTGTAAGACATGTCTCTCATTGAATTGATTGAAAAAGGCAAAAAAGTCCGCCGGCAAAAGGCTCGTAAACAAGCCGTCAAAGACGCGGCAGTAGGCGCAGCTATCGGTTTGACGGTAGGAGCTATGGCCGGTGTCCTTCTAGCACCGAAATCCGGTAAGGAAACCCGCGAAGACATTGCCAACGCCGCTAAAGAACTTCCGGACAAAGCCAAAGAAGTGATGGAAATGGCCAAGGAAAAAGTCGACGAAGTAAAAGAAAAGATACAGGAGAAGAAAGCCCAGATGACCGGCGCAGCGGAAGAAGTTAAAGAAATCAAAGAATAGAATTAACGGGCGGGCAGGAATGCCCGTCCGTTTGATGAATGCAGCGTATATTCGTCATAAAAGTAAAGGCTGTTCAAAAAAGTTGAATTGGCCTTTTTCAATCGCCGAAAAGGAGGGCTGTCGATGTATATTTCGTTATACGACCTTGGACTTTTTCTTTGTATTCTTGTAGGTGTTGCGATAGGCGTCTATTTGGTTGCCGTATTGCGCCAGGTATTGGGGGTTGTCAGCCAAGTGCGGACAGTTCTTGACGATCATGACAGGGATGTTCGCAAGGTGCTGACCCTGCTGCCGGAAACTCTGGAAAATGTGAACGCACTGAGTGTCAGTCTGAACGAAATGGTGGATCAGACCGGCGAGGCCTTCCATGTGTTGCAGACAGAGGTAACCGATACAGTGGATGACCTGCAGGCAAACCTGGAAACCTTCGTGGCCTACGCAAAAATGATCAGCGATATTTTACGAGGGATTTTTTTACGGAAATGACGTGGCGTCAGGGACAGGTGTGTCACAACCCCGTCCCCCTGATACACACTCGAAAAAGTCAATCTGTATTGCAGCCGTCTGCCAATGACGGCTTTTTTTGTTGCTGTAAAAGAGTGTTTCGCAACCCCGTCCCCGCAACACACTACACCCCTCGACACACTCTAAAAAATAGGTTGCTAAGCAGGGAAAAATCTTCTAAAATGGAATAAATAACTAGGAAATAATTATTATGAAATTCTATGTTTGGGATGGTGGACAAATATGGGAATGCGCAAATGGGCATCCGGATTATGTGTTACCTTATTATTGGCCAATTTGGGAACGGTTTATGCAGCCGATACCTCTGATTTGCTGCGAAAACAAACTGCGTACAATCAAAATACGGAAAATGCTGCGACCGCCAAAGAATATGCGGTTGCATTGGCGCAAGACGGACAGTTTTCCGCTTCGTTGGAAATTTTCAAGCAGCTTGTGCAACGATATCCCACTGAACCGGCTATTTTATTTGATTATATTACCGTATTAAACTGGTCGGGAAATAATCGTTCCGCGATTGAACTGTTTGAAACGTTGAAGGTGTCTTCGGTTCCGGATTATGTAAAATCCAGCGCTGCCGGAGCTTACTATCAAATGGGTGATTATAAAGCGGCGCAAAAATTGTTTCATGAAGCTGCGGCCAACGGAAACCATAAAGCGGTGATAGGGGACGCGCAATCGCTTATCCGCATGGGGAACGCCGCCGGCTATGCAATCTATGACAAACTGCTGACCCAAAATCCGGACGACCTGGAGGTCTATTTGAGCCGCGCTTCCATGCGGATGCTGGGGCGGGAATACGCACCGGCCATTGCGGATTTCCAGCGTGCCGCAAGCCTGGTAAAACCGGGCGCGGAAGGGATTGCGCAAAAACGGCAGATTGATTACCAACTGGCAATCTCGCATATCCGGTCCGGTGATCAGGGACGCGCTGTGCTGCTGTTAAAACCGTACATTCAGGACAAGACGGCCGATGTTTGGATGCAGAGCGATTATCTGCTGGCTCTGCGGTTGAATTCGGACTATAAAGCGGCGATTGCAGAGGGCGAACGCTTATGGCCGGATTATGGGAAGGTACCGGTTTTTGGCCTGCAGGCCCTGGCAGATTCGTATCTGCGCAACGGTCAGTTCCAACCGGCGGAAAAATGCTATCAACATATTATTCAGCGCGAACCCAATTCGACAGACGCTCAATTGGGGCTGGCCTATTCCCGCGTCGCGCAGGGAAAAACAGGGCAGGGACTGGCGTATTATCGGCAGGCTTTGGATGCGAAGCCGCAATTGGCCGCTGTTGTGTTGGATGATGCTTATGCGCTGATCGGCCAAGGCCGGTATGCGGCCGGTCAAGCGGTATATGGCCTGGTTCTGGAACGTTTTCCGGATGTTCCGGTTTTTCGTCAGGAACTGGCCACTGTGCTGGTTGATCATGGCATGCCGCGGCAGGCGTATGAACAGTTTGATTATCTGGCAAAACTGCCGGGCGGGGAGATCGCCGGCAATGCGGGCCGCGTACAAACGGCGGCTTCCGTCGGAGACTACCGGGCAGCCGGTGCGGCTGCGGGTATATTGCGGGAAAAATATAGCCGCAATGCAGTGGCGCAAGCCGCTCTTGCCGATTTTGAAAACCGCCGCCGCGGCGGTTTATATGCCGGCTTTACTCATAGCGACAACTACAAAGGGATCGATTCCAATGAGGTTTGGATAGCGGCTGAGCAGAATATCGGCGGCAGTTATTCGGTCCTGGCTGCCCTTGGTTCGAACCATATCATGGATAAACCGGCCGGTGAAAGTGCCACGCTCCGCAACCAGTCGGTCGGGTTGCGTTATACCGGAATACGGTACGAAGGGGAAATGTGGCTGGATAATTACCAAAACAATGGGTCTTTTACCAGCTATCGTATTTCGAACCGGTATTATTGGGACGACCGTACTCATTTGAATGTTAACTTCGGCAAATCGCCCGTCCTGGATGTTCAGGCCTTGGATCCGGGAAACATAGAAGGGTTTGGACGGATCATGAGCAAATATTATGCGGTTGCCTTCCAACGGGCCATTGGGGCCAAAGATTCGTTCACTTTCGATGTGAGCCGGGAATTCTACAGCGATGGAAACCGGGTAAACGGTTATGGTTTGCGATGGGATCACATCTTACTCAGCAAAGAGAAAAAAAGCCTCGACTGGTTTGTATATGGGAAACGCAGCAATTTCAAATACCAACAGATCAATGGCGTCGATACTGTATATGAAAGTCCGACCGTGCGTCAGGCGTATGGAACCGGCGTCACCGAAAAATGGGTCATTCCGGAAGGATATTGGCAAGCGACCACCGGCCTGGAATGGGGACGGGATCGTCCGGATCCCAATGACTTCAGTCCTTTCTTCCGGTTGGAATACGGGCATGATTTTTCTGCTGACCATGCCTTTCTTATCGGAGCGGAGTACGGTGCCCGCACGAACCATTTATACGATGAGAGCGGATTGCATTTCGGGTATCATCAATACGACATTCGGTACCGGGCTGCATGGTGACAAAAGAAGCCCGGACAACGGGCGGAGGTGGTTCGATGGCAAGAGTCTGGCTCATTTGCTTTTGCCTTGTCCTGCAGTTGGGGAGCGTTTCTTTGGCAGCTGCGAATCCAACGAATGTGCCGATCCTATGTTATCATGACGTAGGTAAGACGGGAAACGATATGTATACGGTAACGAAAGAAACTCTGGAGCAGCACTTCGCGTATTTGCGGCAGCAAGGTTACCACCCGATTTCCCTGCAGCAATATATCGCCTTTGCCCGCGACGGGGCGCCGCTGCCGGATAAACCGGTGATGATTACGTTTGACGACGGTTATATCTCTTTCTATACCGATGTATTTCCCTTGTTACAGAAATACAATTATCCGGCGATGCTGGCGATTGTCGGTTTTTGGCTGGAATACCCGCCGCCGGAAGTAGGACCTTTGGCCAACTGGCAGCAATTGCGGGAGATGGAAGCATCCGGTTTGGTGGCGGTAGCTTCTCATTCCTACAAGTCGCATTATTTCAAACGGGTCAATCCACAGGGAGACCGGGGCAATGCATTGGCCGACCGGGAGTACGGAGCTGCCGGATACGAAACGGAAGAGACGTTTCGACAGCGCGTTGAAGACGATTTGCGGCAGGCCCAACGCCAATTTGAACGTGAATTGGGACACAAGGCCGCTGCCATGGTCTGGCCTTACGGCGCGTATACTATGGCTGGAATTGAGATGGCGCAAAGAAACGGTTTCCAGGCTGCATTTACGCTAGATGTCAAACCGAATGTGCCGGGGCCGACAGGCTTATGGCAAGCCTATCGGGCCGTTGTTGTCGACAATCCCGGAACTGACCGCTTTCCTGCTTTTTTGCGGCCGGACAGTTTGGAGAAAAAACCGATTAAGGTTGTAACCCTGAGTATCGATACAATCTATGAACCGGATAATTTGCGGGCGACCGACAGCAACCTGCAGATGGTCATGAAGCATTTTGAAAAAGAAAAGGTCAGCGCGGTTTGTCTGCAGGCGGTTTCCACCGATTCTGCGAATGGCCGGGCGGAAAGCGCTTATTTCCCTAATCGTGTTTTACCGGTCAAAGCGGATATTTTTTCTCATATTGCCGCCAAACTTCGTAAGGCGAAATTTTTAGTATACGCGGCAATCCCGAACCTTTCCCTGCAGTACCTGGCAGAAGAAAAACCAATCGGTGTGGTTGCCGCTCTTTATTCGGATTTGGCAGCCTATACGTATGTGGATGGCGTGCTTTTTCAGGATGATTTGCCATTGACCCACTACCGGCGGCCGGAAACGAAGGCGGATGCCCTTGACGGCTTGACCGAACAAATCATGCGGGAATTTCGCCAAGCGAGACCGATTACACGGTTTGCGCGGACAATCCCGGCTGAAGCGGTCGTAAACCCAATTGAAGGGGCGAACGCGGCAAAAAAATATCAGCGCTATTTGACGCTGTATGATTATACCGTGATTACCATTCCGCCCGCTGCGGGGCAGCAAGCCGGCGCAATGCAGCAACGCCTCGAAATAGTAACGGACAAGGCGTTGAAAGATCCGTCCGCAGCAAACAAAGTGATTTTCCAAGTAGAAACATTTGATTTTGAACGGCAAAAATGGCATACTGAGCAGGAGATAAAACGCCAGACCGATATTTTACGCAGCAAAGGCGGGCTTTACTTTTCCTATTACCCGGACAGTTTGTTTTGACAGCCGGACACTTGACATAGGGGAGGACTGTTGATGGATATCTTAGGGTTGTTTCTGTTTTTATATCCGATCATAATGAGCTTGATCTGGATGATCGGCGGTGCCAGCTTTTATTTCCGGCATGAACGCAATACACCGGAATACCCGGATTTGCAGGAATTTCCTTTCATTACTGTGATGGTTCCGGCCAGAAACGAAGAAGAATGTCTGAAGGAAACCGTAGACGCCATCCTGCAATCCGAATACCCGGATTTTGAAGTGTTGCTGATCGATGACGCCAGTACCGATAAAACCAGTGACGTGATCAACGAAATCCTGGCCGGGTCCGAGAAGGTCCGTTCTTTGTTGATCCGCAAAAATGTGGGCAAGGCAGCGGCCTTGAACTACGGTTTTTTGATGAGCAAGGGAGAGATTGTGGTTACCATTGATGCCGACTGCCTGATTGACAAGCGGGCGTTGCAATGGATGGCCTGGCATTTTGTGAAATTTCCCCGCGTGGGAGCGGTGACCGGCAATCCGCGGGTTCGCAACCGGACCAGCATACTGGCCAAAATCCAGACAGCGGAGTATTCGAGTGTTATCAGCCTGATAAAACGGACACAGCGCCTGCTGGGCAAGATACTGACCGTCTCCGGCGTAATTGCGGCTTTCCGCCGCTCCGCCCTGGTTGACGTTGGGTTATGGAGTACCGATATTATTACTGACGATATCGATATGACCTGGAAGATCGAAAAGAAGAAATGGGACGTGCGTTATGAAACCAATGCGCTGGGCTGGATTTTAGTGCCGGAAACGCTGAGCGGGCTTTGGCGGCAGCGTGTGCGCTGGGCGCAGGGCGGAATGGAAGTCCTGATCCGCCACGTGGATATTTTGACCCGTTGGACTGAACGGCGGTTATGGCCTTTGTATTTTGACTATGTGCTGAGTGTTGTCTGGTCAGTTGCGTTTGTCGCGGCGATGATTTTCTGGCTGCTGCAAATGCTGCTGGGCTATCATACGGACTTTGCCGCTCATGGCAACATGATCCCCCAGTGGAACGGTTGCATTATTGCGTTTGTCTGCCTGATCCAATTTTCCCTGAGTTTGTTTTTAGACCGTAAGTACGACTCCGGGTTGCTGTCGGTCTATTTTGTGGTTATTTGGTACCCCGTTTTGTACTGGGTGTTTAACGCATTGGCAGCGATCCGCGCCATACCGAACGCGTTATTCAAGAAAAAGAACGGACCGGCCGTCTGGACGAGTCCGGACCGGGGAATTAAAGTCATTCAGACGCAAGAGGGAGGGAAATAATATGCCGGTTATCAATGAACCGAAACTGCGGTCTCCGAAGCAAAAAGCGGCGGACAATATTTTGATCACCATTGGCCTTTTTGTATTTACCTTCTTCCTCATCCTTCTGACCCTTGCGTTGTGGGGGGCTGCCGGTACTTACTTTTACAACTATTTGTTTACGCCGCAATATGCGAGCGGGACTCTCTATATGCTGCTCGTCCTGGCGGGGGTTGCGTTATGCATCTTTTTGATTATGCTCGGCTGGTCCCAATATAATCTGCGGGTCTATGGCAATAAGAATCGACGCCGCAGCACGACGCCGCCAACGCTGGAAACGGTGGGTGCGTTGTTTCAACTAAAAGGCGAAACGGTAGCGCTGGCGCAAAGCTTCAAGGGGGCAACTTTGGATTTGATTGAAGGACGCCCAGTGCTTTGCAACTATGAAGGCAATTGTTTTTCACCGGCCGATCCCGCGCAAAACAAGAACAATCAAGCAATGTAAGCATAATTCTTCAGATTGTGGATGAATTATTATACGCATTACATGAACGATATGTAAAAACAATGAGTGATAAATGTGTATGAACGGTGTACAGGCTGGACAGTTCTAAGCTTGCTTGGCGCTTTTTTACGAAGAAATTTACATTTATTTTTGCTTTTCTGGAAAATCAAGAAGGAATGGAAAAAAGAATGTCGAATTTTGAATATAAAACTCTTTAATCTATTTTTTTACATCTTATGCAGCTTTTCCACACCAGGGTTCATTGCTGGATACTTGTACTATGACACATTGTACGCATTGGTATGATGCGTGTCTTGCTGGTTCTATTTGTGCAAGAAATGGCTCGTAATCTTTGCGGGTTCTGTTCGTGTCAACAATTGTTGCAGTTCATTACGCTACTTGCTTATTTGACGAGCCATGACCATCTTTCCCAGGATAGGCGCTTGCCGCTTGACTGTATTGCGAAGGAGTGTTCATGGTTTTTTTCATTCCCGGTATTCTTGGAAATAGCTTTGAAATTAGAAAAATTAACTAAAAAGGCGGTAAATTTACAAAAATAATTATTTTTTCCGTAAAATCAAGAAGGATTACACAATTGAATAGCGAAATGAAGATACAAACAATATAGGTGAAGCGTTGAGGCACAAAATGTATCTGGTCACTTGTTTTGTGCGGAGCGAGTAGTGAACCCACCCCTGAACCGTTTGTATTTGGGGTGGGTTTTTTTGACACATTTGTCCAAGAGATGGTTTGGTTTTTCAAGGCTTGATCGTATCAATTTGGCTGCAGTCTCTGCCTCATTTTCTTCAGTATGGAGCCATGATTGGTCTTTCTCTTGGAGCACGCAGAGTGCCTGATTGTAATGAAGGGTTGATCATGTTTTTTTGTGCTCCTTGCGTGGACGTTTCTGGACGTTTATTGGATGTTTAGTTGGACGTTAAAAAGCAAAACACAATTTTAGGGGAGGGGAAAGTCGATGCAGAAAATTCCAATGAAAGTACTGGTAGGAATTGCGGTAGTGTTGAGTTTGGTTACCGCCGGATTAGTTTATAGTTACTTAAAGAGTCAATCGGCTGAAACGACAAAAAAAGGAGAACCGGTTGTAGTGGCAACGGTGGATATCCCCGGGCGTACGGTCATTACGAAAGAAATGGTGAAGGTTGTTATGGTTCCGCCAGAATTAGTGCAGCCGGGTGCGGTAAATGACCTTGGTAAAGTAGTCGGCGTTATGTCGCGGGTTCCGATGACCTTGGGAGATCAGGTTACCGACCGTCGCTTGGCGGTCGATGGTAAAGTCCCTGGATTTGTTGGGCAAATACCCAGTGACAAACGGGCCTTTACCATTGCAGCTAATGATATTAGTGGGGTTTCTGGGTTTGTCAAGGCCGGAGATTATATTGATTTAATAATGACCGTGGGTGGAAAAGATGTCGGGGTCAGTAAAATGGTTCTCCAAAATATATTGGTATTAGCCTACAACCGCAATGACAATATGGATGCGGCTACGAAAGACAAAGCTGCGGCATCTGAAAAAACAGGGTCCGTTACGCTGGCTGTAACACCGCGAGAGGCTACGATGCTAGCACTTGCCAGTGAAACAAGCAGAATATACTTAGCGTTGAGGCCGTTTCAGCCTACGCCGTCCTATGCTCTTTTGAATACAATCAGTACAGATGATATCATTTATCGTCCTTATGTGCCGAAGGAAACTGCTTCTACAGCAACACCCACACCTGCATACACACCAGCTTATATTCCGCCAGCTTACTCTCCACCGGCATATCCTGTTGAACGCGTACATTCGTCTTCGGGCGTAACAGTGATCCGGGGAACAAAAGTAAGCTCGAACTAAATTGGTGTAGAGGAGGTCTTGTTCTTGAGACAACGAAAATGTTTTGCACAACTTATGATATTTGCACTTGTCTTGCTTCTTGTACTTCCGGTTAGTGCGGCCGGTAATATTGTAATACAGGTGAATAATTCTACAGTATTGAGTTGGGATAGTGTGGAACGGATAGCCGTTGCCAATCCGGATATTGCCGATGTTGTGATTATATCGCCGACAGAAGTGTTAATAGTTGGAAAAGCGGCTGGGACGACCACTTTGCAAGTATGGTCGGCAGCAGGCCGATCCAGCTATGATGTAGAGGTATCAGTAAATAATGCTACAATCGCTAACGACATTAAAACGATACTAGGATATCCGAACATTAGAGTCAGCAAAGTGAATAATACTGTTTTATTGGAAGGTATGGTAAACGACCAATACCAGCGGGCACGGGCGGAGAAAGTGGCTGGTGCGTATGGTGAGAAAGTAGTTAACTTGTTGGAGTTGAGCAAGCCCAAACAAGTAAAGATTGAAGCAAAAATTGTAGAAATCAGCAAAGATAAAACGGACAAACTGGGGATTTTGTGGGGAAATTCAGTATCGACACCGGGAGCCTTTCCTTTCGGCCAAAGCAGTACCAATACAATTTCAGACCAAGGTAATGTGTTTGGGTGGTTTGGCACTTACAGCGACATCAATGCTGAATTGGATGCGTTAATCCAAAATGGAAATGCCAAAATTTTATCTCAACCGAATATGATTACTTTGAGTGGTGAAAAGGCCAATATTTTGGTTGGTGGCGAAATTCCTATACCGGTTAGTGTTAGTAATGGTCAGATCGGGATTGAATGGAAAGAATATGGAATTAAGTTGGATATTGCTCCGGAAGTGAATTCGGATAATCTGATCACGAGCAAGGTAAAGGCAGAAGTCAGTGCTTTAGACTGGAATTCTTCCCATCAAGTTAGCTTAGGATCAAATATGTACATTCCGCCTATTAAGACTCGCAAAGCGGAAACCGTGATTACGATGGTTTCAGGGCAATCCATGGCGATTGGCGGGTTGATATCCAATGAAGAAAGCAAAAGTGTTTATAAAATACCGTTTCTTGCTGATATACCGGTAATAGGAAAGCTATTCAAAAGTACGTCGTTTACATCAGGAAAAACCGAAGTGGTAATTATTATGACGCCGACTCTTGTGGATCCTACTGACTATGTACCCCCGGCAACGATTGATATGCAAAAAACAATGGGAGAAGATCCTTGGAAGGAAAAACAGAATGGGGACAAAAAATAGAGTACTGCTATCAATAAACAAGATATGTGAGCGTTATTATTTGTAAATTGATACAAACTTTCTCCGATGAAAGGTGACAAGATATGGCTATTGTTAATAAAATTGTCCAGTACCCTGGCGTTGATGAAAGATCATTTCGAACAGAAAAAAAAGGGGAAATTATTACATTATTTAGTACAGTGGATGCAATAGGAAAATCAACAATAGCTGTTAATCTGGCGACATGTTTAGCTCGCTTAAGTGGAGAAAAAGTATGTATTGTAGATGCTGACCTGCATTTTGGAGATATCTGTAGATTGCTAAATATACACCCCCGCAATACAATCGCAGATTTTGCAGAGCGGGGTTATTCTGCAGGGGAAGCGATTGTTGAATATCTTGAAAAATGGCAGCATGATATATTTGTTTTAGCTGCACCGCGGGAATATGCAAAAGTAGAGCTAGTTACTGCCGCAGTTTTTGGCTCCGTACTAAGTGAACTTTCTTGTCACTTTAAGTATATCTTAATTGATACGTCTTTAGGGTTCAGTGATTTGGTTTTAAGTGCACTTGATATGTCCAACATGATTCTATTTATAAATACATTGGATTCAATATCTGGAGTGAAAAATTTGCAGAAAGGCTTAGATGCATTTCAAGGAATAGGCTACAGTAAAGATAAGGTAAAATTAATATTAAATCGATACAAAGCAAAAACGGCGATTGGGATTTCTGAAGTGGAATCTGGCATCGGACGACGTTTTGCCGCGAAAGTCAGTAATGATTTTGCTGTAGCAGTTGCAGCAACGAGAGAAGGTCGGCCTTTCTCCATCGCCCACCCGGACAAAGAAATCTCTAGAGATATGCTAGTCATTACGCAGGCGATATTATCCGGGAATTTAGGCGAGGAAAAAACAAGCTTGACGGAGCGCTTGAATCGCTGGTTAGGTAATAAATAGTAAGTTTAAATTGGAGGCATCGTACGGTGCAAGAAGTACGGATTGTTATTATTGACTCTATGCGTTTTATGCGGGATATGTTGGGTGCAAGAGTACGTTCCATTGACGTATTTAATTTAATCATACAGGCTAATAGTTTAGAGGAAGCAATTGCACGAATGGAGGGCCAAAAGCCGCACATTGTATTGCTGGATATTGATGTAAATTCTTCTCGTCCTGAGGAAAATATAGCCCGGTTATTGGAAGTATATCCTGATGTTTCGATTATTTGTACGAGCCACAAGTGGGATGAAACTATTACCCGTATCGTGATACAAGCTGGAGCAAAGGGGTATCTTGTCAAACCCTTCGAAGCTGAAGAACTGGTAGCGGCGGTCAAGTCTTTTAATGGACCTCGGTTATTGCCGGTAAATGAAATGATTACAATCCTTAGCCCAAAAGGAAACTGTGGAAAAACGACTTTGGCGGTAAATTTGGCAGTTGGTTTAACGCAAGAAACAGACCATCTTGTAGGAATCGTGGAAGCAGATTTTGCTTTTGGAGATATTCCGGTTTACTTGAATGTGGATCCGCTAAATACCTTTGTTGAAGCAGTTCGTGACTTAAAGCATATATCTACATCTACTTTAGGAACTTATTTGCAGACATATAATAAATCTATTAAGGTATTGACAGGGGCTTCAAGGCCAGAGTTAGCAGAATTAATCGATGTTGAATCCTTCATGGAAATCATCAGGATGATGAGAAAGCTGTTTCGTTATGTTATAGTTGACAATGCGGCAGGTTTTGACAAGCGAACCTTGGCAGTGGCCAAAGCATCTGATATTGTATACGTTATGGCAGCGATTAACTCAGGATTTGAGATGGAACATCTCAAATATTATTTAAACTCACTCCGTGAGTTGGGTTGTCAGAAAGAAAAAATTAAAGTGATATTATCCCGATTTAAATTAAGGGGGGAATCAGATTATCTTCGTCAACTGCAAGATGAAATTGGATATCCTATCATGACATTGCCAAATCAGTTTCAATTGGCAACCAATGCACTTAATATGGGAGTGCCGTTCACTATAAATGATTCTGATTCACAATTGGCCCAAGGGATTTTGCAAATCGTAGATGATATTGTAGAGAAAACTTCTAGTAAAGGGCATATTCGATAGCTAGGAGGAGTGCAAAATGATTATCATTATTTTGTTGACAGCGTTAACGACCTTTCTACTCATTATTGTGGCATACAAGCTTGTTTCCAAAAAGGAACAGGTGGTTAGTGCACGTATTGATAAATATGTTCAACCCAGTATTCCTAAAAATGTAACAAAAGCTATTACAGGGTGGATGAATGTTGTTCGCTATTTAAGCCCTTTTTTCACCCCTTTTTCTAAAGCACGCTATTTTGACAACAAATTGATCCAGGCAGGAATCCCTTTACGAGGATCGGAATTTTTGGCTTTGACTATTTTAATTGCTGTTGCAATAGGCGCTTTTTGCCTCATTGTGACGAAAGGTAGTTTATTGGTAAGTATTGGAATTGCTTTTCTGACGTATATGTTAGCACATGTGTATCTTAAAATAAAAATTGCTCAAAGGTTGTCAGCGTTCAATCAACAACTTGGGGATACATTATCCTTGATGGCTAATACTCTTCGATCGGGTAATAGTTTTTTGCAAACAGCAGATATGGTGAGTAGAGAAATGACACCGCCGATATCTGTTGAATTTTCTCGAATGTTAAAAGAGATGAATCTCGGGGCTCCTACAGAAACCGCATTGAATAATCTGCTTCAGCGCGTGCGTAGTGAAGATTTGGATCTTGTTGTCACCGCTATTTTAATCCAACGTCAGATTGGCGGTAATTTGGCTGAAATATTGGATAATATTGCCACAACCATTCAAGACCGATACATGATGAAAAAAGAAATTCGAACCTTGACGGCTCAAGGGCGTATATCAGGCTGGATTATTGGTCTACTACCCATCGTCGTGGCAGGAATGATTGGGGTTATCAATCCAGACTATATTCAATTATTGTTTACTGCACCTTTGGGGAAGATATTGATTGGTTATGGTATGTTTAGTTTATTAATAGGAATTATGTTTGTTCGAAGAATTGTGGATATTGATATGTAGTTATGTTTTAGTCGAGATTAAAAATTGTTGAAGGGCGGATCCGGAGATGCAATTTCATGCGTTAAAGTTGCAGGTATATACCCGTATTGCAAATGAAAAAGGTCAGGGCTTGGTTGAATACGCACTCCTGTTGTCCTTGGTCGCGGTAATTGCTGTTTCTGCAATACGTGCATTTGGAATATCGCTGGGTGAATATCTTACTACTTCCATAGTGACTATCATGGGCGCATTATAGACTAGGCATCGAAATACGTTAGTGATATTTATTAATATCTTATCTTATCGGATGATGGTTTACTATTCATGGGAGAAGACAAAATATAGTGAAAGGAGGTGACAATAATGTTAACTTACATTAGTGGAATGCTTTCGCAGTATGTGAAAAGTGAAAAAGGGCAGGGCATGGTTGAGTATGGTTTGATTTTAGCTTTGGTAGTGGTCATTGCGATGGTTGGATTAGTGGGCATGGGAAATGATATTTCTAACACATTCAATAATGTAAAAGCTCAGTTGTAATCTAAATTATTCCATATAATAACTTGTGGTTTAGTGGCCAATGGAAAATTTGCAGTTTTAGTTGGTGGCTGGGGTTCAGATGGATTTAGGGATCTATCTGGACCCGGTCACGGTTTTTATATTAGTTTTTAGAATTGGGTTGCCTTTATATATTTAGTGGTTGCCTTTATTATTTAACAGATTAATCCAACCTAAGGCATTATGGTTGATGAAAATAGATTTTAAAGTTAATAATATAATACTAGCGATTGTCAACTATATCAAATAGGGAACCTGAAGGGAGGAAGATTAATGTCGTTGCTGAAACGAATGGAAGAGCACAATAATCTGAAATTGGTTGATGCACAGTCCTTGTCTAATGGCAAGAATAACAATGCAGATCTGTACCAACAATTAAAGGAACGAATTCATAAACGTATTGTGAGCGAAATGAGTGAGGAAGAGGGCCGTTCTAGTAATGGAGAGAAGTTGGATCAAGTTCACATGGATGAAATGGTAATCCAATATTCAAACCTTGTTATTGACGAGGAATACCTGCCCGTGCCCGAGAGTGCGCGGAAAAAAATTATTGCTGATATGCTTGCTGAAGTATTGGGATATGGCCCAATTGATCCGTTGCTCAAAAACGAAAATGTAACCGAAGTTATGGTTAATGGGCCGAAGCAGGTTTACATTGAGCAGGCAGGGAAACTAGTGCTCACCGATATAGAGTTTCGTGATAATGATCATGTTCTGAATGTTATTGAACGTATTGTAAGTCCGATTGGGCGAAGGATTGATGAAAGCTCTCCTTTGGTAGATGCGAGATTACCCGATGGATCAAGGGTTAATGCTATTATACCGCCGTTATCCTTAATCGGACCATGTCTTACCATTCGTAAATTTGCCAAAGATCCGCTTACTATCAATAATTTAATCGGGTTTAATACTTTGAGTGAAAATATGGCGGATTTTCTTAAGGCCTGTGTATCAGGAAAATTAAATATCATTGTATCTGGGGGCACAGGATCCGGTAAAACGACTACATTGAATGTCCTTTCTTCTTTTATTCCCCATGATGAAAGAATTGTTACCATCGAAGATGCTGCTGAGTTGCAGTTACGTCAGGAACATGTTGTTACATTAGAAACAAGACCTCCTAACATAGAAGGGAAAGGGGCTATTACTATTCGGGACCTGGTTCGCAATGCCTTGCGGATGCGCCCGGACCGCATAGTAGTCGGTGAAGTGCGCAGCGGGGAAACGTTAGACATGTTGCAGGCCATGAATACAGGCCATGATGGATCCATGACAACCGGACATGCCAATACTCCTCGTGATTTTTTGAGTCGGATAGAAACCATGGTTCTCATGGCGGGGTTGGATCTCCCAATCAGAGCGATCCGCGAGCAAGTTGCTTCCGCTATTGATCTTATCATTCACCAGTCGAGAATGCGGGATGGTAGTCGCAAAATCACACAAATTACTGAAGTCCAAGGGATGGAAGGCGACGTTATTACACTTCAGGATGTTTTTATTTTTAGGCAAACAGGGAAAGATGAAACAGGTCGTATACTCGGATCATTTCAACCGACAGGCATACGACCGCATTTTATTGAAAAACTTGAAGCAAATGGCATTAAAATTCCTAATGATCTCTTTTGGCCAAGAGGATAAGGAGGTGGTCATGTGCTTATATTTATTGCTGCTTTATTTTGTGTAGTCGTTTTTATCTTGCTTTATTTGCTGTTACGAGTTAGTGTTGCGGGTAAAAATAAAGAATATGTTCCAATTCCTGCATGGGTTTCATCCCCGCAGATGAACCAGGATATGTCGGTGGAGGAAGAGTTGTCAAAACCGTTACATCAACGTCTTTTACTGCCGCTTTGGGAAAAGATTAGCCTTGTGGTTGGACGCATGACACCAAAGGCAATTTATAGTATGTTTGATGAAAAATTAAACGCAGCAGGTGGTTTTCGCGGGATGAGTACAGATACCTTCTTGTTGGTGTGGGTTTTGATAGCGTTTGTGATGGTTATGGGCTTTGGTTTTGCTGCTTCCATGATTTTTCGGTTACCTGCTGTCAAAGTTTTTAGTGCAGGGCTGTTAGGTCTTGCCGTAACGCTTATCTTGCCGCTGGTTGTACTGAATCATTTGATCCGTTCTCGCCGGAACGCCATGCAAAAAAGTTTGCCGGGCATTCTTGATTTGATTTATGTCAGTGTGCAGGCAGGATTATCTTTTGATGGGGCGTTAGCAAAAGTAGTGGAAAAAATGCGAGGCCCTTTGGTAGAGGAATGTGCCAGAATGCTGCAAGAAATTCGTGTCGGTGTTACTAGGCGTAATGCTTTGAAAAACTTATCCGACCGTTGTCAAATACAAGACATATCCTTATTTACCGCGGCGTTGATCCAGGCGGATCAATTGGGTGTTAGTGTGGCGCAAGTACTCAAAGTTCAGGCTGCGAATGTTCGTAAAAAAAGACAATTGACAATACGAGAGTTGGCTTTGCAAGCACCGGTGAAAATGCTGATACCTTTGGTATTCTTTATTTTTCCTACATTATTTATCGTGTTGTTGGGGCCAGCAGTCATCACTATTTCCAATAGTTTATTGAATCGTTGAAGGTTAACGAAAGCATCGGTCGCTATTTTCATTGCGTTTAAAGGAGGAATAACAATAAACATTGATTCACAAAGGGTTCGGTTTATTGCAAGTGCATTAGTAACAGCATACTTACTCGTAATTGTTGTGGCGACTTGTATGTCATTTTCGTTTTCAAAACAAAATTGGCTTTGGAGCTTTCCGGTAATTTTTGTGAGTTTGCTGGATATATATTTTTTGAACCGTAGCCTTTTACAACAACCCAAGAACATTGACACCCGCTTATCGACTGTGATGATTAGTTTAGGGGCTACATTTGGTTTTGGAGTTTGGGTTATGATCTGGGGACCTGAACCATTTACATTAATTCATATGAAATTGATCAATCAAATTGGTATGATTTTATCACTTGTCCCTTATGTTTTTGTTGTCTGGTCCTTATTTTGTTTGAAGGATTGTTTGACAGTAGTGCCAGAAGCCCATGCCGTGGTTGCTCATGGGCCGTATAAATATTCGCGTCATCCTTTATATGTTTGCTATATGATCTGGGCAATCGCTAATTTTATGATGTTCCCCAGTTTGCTTATGCTCTTTGCTTCTATTGGCCAAATTGTATTTTTGTTTTTACGGTTGTATCGTGAAGAACACTTGTTATTGACATCATTTCCAGAATATTATACATATTATCAGAATACGGGTTTGTTAGGCAAACTAGATTGCTATAGAAGAAAGAAGCAGGATCAGGGGGTTTAGAACGCATTGACTATAATTTATATCATGATCTTCGGATGTTATGGTAGACATGTCAGTATAGTTTAGGAGGCTTTTTTTTGATCCCAAGATATACGTTAGACAACAATAAAGAATTTATTCTAAAGATGATTTTATTGACGTTCTTGTTTCTGTTGGCAAAAGAGGGATCTTTATTGCATAAAAATGGTTTGGATAGCTTCATGTTGTGTGATACAGATACCTATATGCGTCTTGTTCGAGTTCAGCAACTGCATGATACTGGAATGTGGTTTGATAATATAATTTATCGCAGCAATGCCCCTTATGGAGAAGTGCTTCATTGGTCACGGTTCTTAGATTTGTTGCTATTGATGGGGGCTGGGGTAGGTTCTGTTTTCCTTTCATTTAAAGAAGCTTTATTCTGGTGGGGTTATTTCATTAGCCCGATACTTATGGGATGTAGCGTTATTGCTTTAAGTTGGTCGGCAAGACCATTGTTTGACCAATACACAAGGATTATAATGATTTGTTTTTTCTTTTCTCAGCCCGGCATCGTTGCATATTATTCTTTTGGCAGACCTGATCATCATAGTTTGTTATTGTTTCTTTTCATTTTATTAATTGGCGCTACGATACGTATGTTGCGTTGTGCTGAGAAAAACACATTTTACCCTTATGTTACCGGAATATTGGCAGCTACTGGTATATGGGTAAGTGTGGAAGCGCTAGCTCCTGTTGTCCTTGTTACTGGAACATTGATTATATTATGGGTTAAAAATCCCCTTCAATATCTTTTATCGGCACAACGATTTATCTTGACGTTGACAGTATGCTCCTGCTTTTTCCTTTTGTTGGAGCGTCCTTTTGGTCAATGGAGTACTGTGGAATATGACAAAATTTCCATTGTACATGTGATTAGCTTTTTTGTTATGTGGGGGATGTTAAAATTCGTAATGCCATACGGCGAAGGAAAAAGATGGTCACGAATATTGCTTTTGGTTTTCCTGCCCATTGTAGCACTCACTGGACTTTCCACCCTATTTCCATATTTAGTACGCGGACCTTATGCAGCAGTGGATCCCGAGATTGTTTCGATATGGTTGTCAAAGGTTTCAGAAGCTCAGCCTCTATCTTTTGTTGATCGAGACACCATAGCACGTACGATTACATTGGTGGGAAATATTGTTTTTGTTTTACCGTACAGTCTCTTGCCGTTATTTGGTAGACGTAAAATTACTGCTGAATGGGTATTTTTAAATTCCGGTATTTTTCTATTTATTGGTATGACCGCGTATCAAGTTAGATTCAGTCCTTATGCAGAATTACTGATGTTATTTCCAATGGCCTTTGTTTTTAAATTCTGTTCAGGCAAGTTGCAACAAACCCAACAGCGGCTATTGTTACGCATGCTTCGAATTACACTCATTGTGGCGATGGCATTGGGAAATCATTTAGTGGCTTGGGCTGTAATGAGTCCCTCTACCGTTAATTCGCCGGCGCCTCCAATTCGCGAACTCACTCAATTCTTAGATACATATACTCCTGCAAGTACCATTCTCATTGACATGGATCTTGGCCCCCGACTATTGTATGAAACGAAACACAGAGTGATTGCAACGCCCTATCATCGCAATAATTCGGGAATATTGTATTGGTACCATGTAATGGCGGCTGAAACCGATCAAGACGCCTATAACCTTTTAAATGAGCGATCCGTTGATTTGGTTGTTATTTCTCTAGAGGGAACAGAACGGGTTTTGTTAGCTGATTTGCCGGATAAAAATACATTTTATTACCGATTAATAAATGGTAAATATCCGCATTGGTTACGGCCTGTGTCTTTGACGGAAAACCTGCGAAACTCTTTTAAGGTCTTTGAGGTGATTAGCGGCGTTGAGTAAATGTCATATGCTGAATGCCTGTTGGACGAATATTGAGTGAGGTGATTTTACTGTGTTGAAAAAACTTTCAAATTTTATAAAAAAAAATCGGGGGCAGGCAGTTGTAGAATTTGCTCTAGTTCTTCCAATTTTGGTATTAATCCTGTTTGGTGTATTGGAAGGTGGAAACGTCTTGTATCGGACTTTAACCGTCACCGAGGCATCGCGGGAGGGAGCTAGGGTAGCTGCTGTTAATGTTGGCAAGACTAATCTAGAGACTCTGGCCACCTCTGCTATCCAAAAATTTAGCAGCAGCACCCTGACGATGACCCAACAATTTGTTTATAAAGATGCTAGCGGTGCTGTTGTTTCATCTGCTCAATCTGGTGGTTCTGTGGAAGTCATAGTTACTGCTAACGTAACGATTGTTACACCGATAATCAACAAATTGTTTACCCCTAATCCGTACCCGGTGAAGGGCACAACTACGATGCGGGTGGAGTAATTTATTACCTTATACGTCTAGTAACTATGAAGTACACACTAATACCTTTACTATATTATATGATTTTTTAATTACTCTCTTTTTATCAGCATAGGATTGTATATATTATGGAATTGGGCGAAGGTGAATAGATGGATATTGCTATATTAATTCCCTGTTACAATGAAGAATTGACAATACAAAAAGTCATAGGTGATTTTAAAGCTGTATTGCCCGAAGCAACGGTTTATGTTTACGATAATAATTCTACAGATAAATCGGCGGAATTGGCTCAAAGCGCTGGTGCAGTTGTTATAAATGAATATTATCAGGGGAAAGGGAATGTAGTTCGTTCCATGTTCCGGAATATTGATGCTGATGTGTATGTATTAGTGGATGGTGATGATACATATCCTGCTTCGGCCATTGCACAATTAATTCAACCAGTGATTATTGGTATTTCTGACATGACTGTGGGTGATCGTTTATCTAATAATAGCTATAAGCATGAAAACAAGCGAAATTTTCACTGCTTTGGTAACCAATTGGTACGGGGGCTTATAAATCAATTGTTTGGAGCTGATTTGAAAGATATAATGTCTGGATATAGAGTATTTAATAAGCGGTTTGTGAAGCTTCTTCCTATATTGAGCTCCGGTTTTGAATTAGAAACGGAGATTACTTTACACGCATTGGATAAAAGATACCATATTCAAGAAATCCCTATTATGTATAAGGATCGTCCTATAGGAAGTGTTTCCAAATTAAATACTTTCAGTGATGGGGCTAGGGTAATAAAAACAATTCTTTGGATATTTAAAGACTATAGGCCGCTTATGTTTTTTTCTACAGTCAGCTTATTCTTTTTCTTATTGTCCCTCGGGGTAGGGATGCCAGTTATAAATGAATTTTTACATACGGGTTTTGTTTATAAAGTTCCCTCGGCAGTACTCGCTGCTGCTATGGCTATGCTTGCAGGTGTTGCTTTAACTTGTGGATTGGTTTTGGATACCCTTGTGAAACAAAACAAGCAAAACTATGAAATAATACGGAATAGACGTTTTGAATAATAGCATTAACGTTCAAATAAAGTGGAAAAAGAACCTGCAGTTCATGCTATAAGTAAAGAACCTTTATGATTAATAATTCAAAGGAAGTGATCAATGTGATTTTAAAGAGGTTCAATAATAGCAAGGGCCAAACGGTGGTCATCTTTGCACTTGTGTTACCAATATTGCTGGGGATAGCAGGTTTAGTTGTCGATGTAGGTAATTTGTATGTACAGAAGGCTCATTTGCAGAATGCGGTAGATGCTGCAGCATTGGCTGGAACATCGAAAGCAAATGCTTATATGCAATTGAATGGCGAAGATCCCTCTTCTTCAAACGTCACCGATTATAGCGTTACCAATCCAACTCCTATAAAAGTTAGAGTTAGCATGACAAAGGAAGTCCCTACCTATTTTATCAAAGTGCTCAACGTATTTAGTCCGCAATTTTCTTCGGTTCCTGTTACTGCGAGCGCAGTTGCTACGTTTCATTGGGGTGGTGAAGCGATACCTTTGATTAATACGGGTTATCCTTATAAGATAAACCCTAACTTAGTACTTAGAACAAATACTTCGCCGGGAGATAAGTCGCAAATATCTGATTTTTATAGCAGAACTGATGGCTCAGGTGAAAAAAGTTATTTTGTCCAGTATTCTGATGGCGTAACTCTAGTTCAAGGCAATGGGAATACGAAATCAACTATTGATAATATCACTACTTTAAATGCTGCGATGACAGATCTGTTTCAAAATGCTACAGTTGGAGATAAATATTATGTTCTTAGCATAAAATCAGAAATAATAAACAATTTCATGAATAATGGGGGATCAATTACAGTTACTGATAAAAATGGCACTTTGCAGCAAAGATATGCCACAACGACAGGGGGATTTAAGGAGGGTGATATTGTAGACCCGAGTATGCTCGTTCTTCTTGAGTGCACTTTTGTTAGTATAAAAATAGCCAATGATACAGAATTAGCTTTAACATATACAAATGAATATGATATTTATAACGGGGTTTATCCTCCGGACTATGTAAACACTGATTTAGGAAAAGCAACTTTAACGGAATAAATATTCCATAATTAATCTGGTGATGTTGCTAAAAAAGAATACAGTCAGCAATGGGCTGAAAGTTGCCGATGGGCCTAACATTAAGCCGTTTCTCAAAGAACTCTTGTCTGATATGATCAAATTAGGTCATTGTGAGTATTCACCAACCTTCCCTCTTGATTTTGTCACCTATACGCGAGGGGATTTTGGAATTGCTGGCAATGGCCTTTTGTAATGAAGAGTTTAGCTTTGTACTAGTGGTTAATTTTGTAATACTCCTATGATCTAACTTTTATATTGTACAATAAAAAAGTTAGATCGTGGGAGCGTTTATGCAGTGAATTCGAGGATTGGATGCAAAAATATGAAATATGGCTTACTTAGCAAGATAATAGGAGATAATATTTTCCTAATTCGATATGGTATTCTTGGCGTTACAGGTGCAAGTTTGGACTTTATTGTTTTTGCTTTATTGACAAAAACATGGAGCATAAATTATATCTCTGCCAATGTGATTAGTGTGAGTTTAGGTCTTACTAATAACTTTGTACTAAATGTTTTATTTAATTTCAAGGTTAAAAACAATCTTTTAAGTAGGTTTCTAAAATTTTATTCAATCGGGCTTTTGGGTATGGGATTAAGCATCTTAACTTTATATCTATTGATTGAAATGCTTCAAATAAATCTTATTATCGCAAAAGTTGCTACCATTATTTCGGTACCGTTGGTCCAGTTTTACCTTAATAAATATATTACTTTTAAAGGGTATAGGGAGAAGGACATATGAACAATCTTTATATTGTAATTCCAGCTTACAATGAAGCAGAAAATATTATTAATGTCATTAATGAGTGGTACCCCATAGTTTCCGAGATATCTTTTGATAGCAAGCTTGTGATTATAAATGATGGGAGTACGGATAATACGTTTGGCATTGCAAACAGTATGACAAATAATCGTCCACAGCTCATAGTTTTGAATAAGGTGAACAGTGGGCATGGTTCAAGCTGTTTGTACGGTTACCGGTATGCGATTAAAGCAGGGGCGGAGTTTGTTTTTCAGACTGATTCTGATAGACAAACTTTACCAGATGAATTTTGGCAATTTTGGAATGTGAGAAATGACTATAATTTTATTATAGGAAATCGGCAGAGTCGTCAAGATGGTTTATCCCGCAGGTTGGTCACAAAAGTACTGAAATTGGTTATTAGATCTATTTTTGGAATTATTGTTCAAGATGCGAATACACCATATCGGTTGATGAAAACAGCAAATTTAAAGACGTATATTGACGTAATCCCCAAAGACTTTTTTTTATCTAATGTGTTGCTTACTACATTATCGGTTAAACGGGGTGAGTCGGTCAAATGGTTTGATATAACGTTTAGACCCAGGCAAGCGGGTGAGAACACGATCAATATTAAAAGAATTGTTCAGATCGGTTACAAAGCAGTATACAGTTTCCGCGAATTTTTAAAGGCAAACGAAGCGTTTACCAATTCAAAAGCTGATCACAATTAAGTAAGGTAGGAGAATATTTTAATGGAAAAAGACTATAGTTCCGTTGAACGATGGTTTAATATACTTCTATTATTAATGGTCGTATTTGTATTATTACCAACTGTTCCATTTATTTACGAAGTGCCAGCTCAGGATCAAGGTGTTTTTCTTTATGCTGGTGAGCATATTCTTAAAGGTCAAGTACCTTATCGGGATTTTTGGGATCATAAGGGTCCTGTTATATATTTTATTAATGCTTTCGGACTATTCATAGGCAATCATACTCTTTGGGGTATCTGGCTGATTCGAGTATTCTTATTATTTGTTTTTTTTCGGATTACTCATGGACTGATTAAAAAGACGTATGGATTCGTTCCCTCGGTTCTAGTGATTATTTTAGGACTCATGACTACTCTCATCGTTTTCGACGACGGAGGTAATTTTACAGAGGAGTACGCATTAGTGCCACAGGCCATATCTTTATATATTATAACCAAGCCTCGAATACAAAAAATAGATCTGTTTATAATTGGGTGTTTAGCCTCGGTATGTTTCTTATTGCGGCCTAATTTAATCGGAATTTTTATAGCAATATTTATTTTCTCTTTTTATGAAGGGTGGAAAAACAAAGATCCGATAGCTTTATGTGGGAAAGTAATTCCTATATTAGCCGGATTTTTGACTGTCTTGATACCCATTTTGATGTATTTTTATCTTAATGATGCATTGCAAAGTTTATGGGAACAAGTTTTTTTCTTCAATATTGCATATTCAAGAGGCTTAGAAATATCAATCTTCAGTAGAATCAGAGCTATTGCTTTCGGATTTATATGGGTGAACGCGTTAGCAGTATTAAGCGTTTGGTGTTGGTGTAGTGTTCTGCTCTCTAAGAGATTGGATAGGAATAGGTTATTAATTATTGCTACGATAGCGTTTCCTGTGGAAATCATTTTATCTTCTATTTCCGGTAGGGTGTACTCTCATTATTTTACCACTTGGCTGATAAGCGCTATGGTCCTTGCTGCAGGGTTAATTGAATATTTGTTAAATAAAACTGGTGTAGAACGGGTTGGTAAGGGCATTTTATTAGGTTGTTTTCTCTTGTCATTGGTTTCTTCGATTAAATATCATGAATATTTCATGTCGATGGAGATAATAGAGAGAAAACCTATGATCGAAATTTGTAAATATATACAATCGGCTACATTACCAGAAGAATATGTTGTAGAATGGGGGCCTTCAGCAACATTTAACTTTCTCTCAAAAAGGAGTTCACCAAGTAAGTATTTTTACCAACTGCCACTTTACGCAGAGGCGTACACTACAGGAGTCGATACCGAGAAAATGCTAAGCGAATTCTTTGAAGATATTAAAGCCAATCCTCCGGCACTCATAATTGAAAATATAAATACTGACATGGGCAGGATTATCCCATCCATATCTGATGATACAGAGGGGAAAAAAAATTACAGACCAATCAAAACTCCACAAAAAATTTATGAAATAACCGCCTACATCCGTAGTAATTATGAACAACAACAGGTGTTGGGTTATACAATATACACACGGAAAAATATACATTGAGTTTAGTTTTTGCATTTTAAACACTATGTATGCAAGGCAGTAGTTTATTGAATTAATGGTATGTGTTAACAATGAAATGAGGTACATTACATGGAAAAATGCGACTGGTTGATTGTTGGAGCAGGTCTCTTTGGATCGATATTTGCGCATGAAATGAGCTTAAGGCGAAAAAAGTGCATAGTGATCGATCGGCGTCAGCATGTTGGTGGGAATTTATATTGTGAAAAAATAGAAGATATTAATGTGCATAGATATGGAGCCCATATTTTTCATACCAACAATAAAAAAATATGGGATTATGTGAATTCGTTTATTGAATTTAATGGGTATATCAATTCGCCAATTGCTGTATACAAGGATGAACTATATAATTTACCATTTAATATGAATACCTTTTATCAATTGTGGAAGCTAAAAACCCCAAGAGAAGTTAAAGATAAAATAGCTGAACAAATAAAGCAATATAACATAGAAATACCTAAAAATTTAGAAGAACAAGCACTAAAATTAGTTGGACCAGATATATATTACAAACTGATTAAGGGCTACACAGAAAAACAATGGGAGCGTAGTGCAACGGAATTACCGGCATTTATTATTCGCCGATTACCAGTGCGGTTTACCTATGATAACAATTATTTTAATGATAAATATCAGGGTGTTCCGGTAAATGGTTATAACTGCTTGATAGAAAAACTTTTGGCAGAAGTAGAGGTACATTTAACTAAAGATTTTTTTTCTGATCGTGAGTTTTGGTATCATAAAGCAGATAAAATTTTATTTACGGGCATGATAGACGAATTTTATGATTATGAATTTGGACAATTAGAATATCGCAGTTTGTATTTTGAAGATGAACTGTTGGATTTAGAAAATTATCAGGGCAATGCAGTAGTAAATTATACGGAACGTTCAATTCCGTTTACCAGGATCATTGAACATAAACATTTTGAATATGGTAAGCAACCTAAAACAGTGATAACCAAAGAATATCCCGTTGAGTGGCACAAGGGCAATGAACCGTATTATCCAGTTAATGACGAGAAAAATCAAAATTGTTATAATAAATATGCGAAAAAAGCCAGGCAGGAAACAAAGATAATATTTGGCGGTAGATTGGCAGAATACAAATATTATGATATGGATCAGGTTATTGAACGGGCCTTGATGTTAATTGAGAGTTTGGCAGATAAATAGGGTTATTTAGTGATTTGTTTTTCTTAGCAGGGATAATAAAGAGAAGGGCTTTAAGGGAGATTAATTTATATGGTGCAATCCGGACGGAGGAAAAATGGGAAAAGTTTATTTATAGTACTATTGTCAGCGATAATAGTGACTGTTTGTTTATGGATATATTTTTTGAAGAGCAATGACATAAGTCACCCTGTATTGTTCGATTCGGATTGCTACATGCGGCTTATAAGGGCGCAACAGCTTTATAATACTGGATCCTGGCTTGACAATACCATTTATCGCAGTAATGTACCCTATGGCGAAACATTACACTGGTCCCGCTTACTAGATATTCTATTACTAGCAGGGGCGTATGTTGGTTCTTTTTTCGTCCCTTTTTCTACAGCATTATTTTGGTGGGGAGTGTTAATCAGTCCGGTATTGCTAATTTGCAGTATATTTGCACTTTATTGGGCTGTTCGGGCATTGGTAGATCAAGAGGCTGCGATATGGTCAGGGCTCATTTTTTTTGGACAAATTATTGCATTATTTTCTTATGAATTCGGTAGACCTGATCACCATAGTTTATTGTTATTCTTGTTTATCCTAATGATTGGGTTTATATTGCGTGTTCTGGATACTGATGAGAGACGGTATACTTATGTTGGCGGATTAATTGCAGCAGTGGCAATATGGGTGAGCATGGAAATGTTGACATTCGTAGTACTGGTTTGTAGCACCATGCTGATATTGTGGATATGGAAAGACAAGCAATTTCTTAAGGCTACTCAAGACTTCTTGTTGTCAATAAGTTTAGGTACAGTAGTATTTGTGTTGATGGAACATTCATTCAGAAAAATAACTGTGATTGAATATGATAAAGTATCTCTTGTCCATGTCGTTTTATTTTTTGCTCTATGGGGAACTGTGCGTTTTATTACACCACAATTAAGGCAAGATAAAAGTAGACGTTTTGTGGGAGCAGTTTTAGGTCCAATGCTTGTCTTGGCAGGGCTTGCACTTGTTTTTCCAGACTTAGCAAAAGGGCCGTATGGAATGGTGGATCCTCTAGTAGTTACTGTATGGTTGTCAAAGATATATGAAGCCATGCCGATATATAACAATGAAGCTGCAATGAGTATGTTACTAGTTACCCTATTTTTAATATTACCATACATTCTATTTCCGTTTTTCAAACTGAATAAGGTTGAAGCTCACTGGGTCTTTTTAAATTTAAGCATACTTTTCTTTGGTGGGTTGACATTTTATCAATGCCGTTTTATTCCTTATGCGCAGGTGCTGATGGTATTTCCCCTACTCTTTGTCTTGAATTTTAGTTTTGCAAAAATTAAGCAGATGCAAAATCCCTTAAAGAAAAGTCTTATGCGTATCCTTGTTATTATTACATTAACTTTTGGACCAATTTTAACAACAATCGGTCTAATTTCTGTTTTTGGAACGGCTGACAATTCGAGGACGTTACCAGCACCGCCACAGCACATTCTCAACCAATTTTTAGATCAGCGAAACGAATCGCAGACTATTCTTACTGGCATATATTTTGGGGCTCAAATGATATATGAAACCAAACATCAGGTGATTGCGACTCCTTACCATCGTAGTTCGGGAATATTATATTTACACCATGTAATGGCAGCAGCGACCAATGAAGAAGCCCATGCACTTTTGAGAGAGAGAAAGGTCGATTTAATTATTTTATATCCGGATGATCCTAAAAGCCCGGAATATCATTTGATTTCGGAACAAAAAAATGATGACATATTTTATAATCGTTTAGTAGACAAACGGTATCCTATATGGCTGCGTCCAGTGGCATTGCCAGAAAACATAGAAACAGGGTGGCTGGTTTTTGAAGTAGAGCAATAAAGTGTTCAACCTGACTCTAAAGGGGATTGATTGAGCGTGTCTCGTATAGAAAAGCTTATTAGAGAGCAGATGGATTTTTACCGTGATTTCTCTTGTATGGAACGGTTATTATATTTTATACCATTAATCATTTTTGGAATGCTTTTTCCAATTGTGTATACTAAATTGAAGATTTCACAGACAAATGGCAGTCCATTAGACTTTTGCATACAATACGTCGCAACTACCTTAGCTGTCTTAGGGTTCCCTGAATCTGTTTATGATATGGACACGATACTCCATTATATGGAGATAACATTAAATAGACCATTGAACGACTGCTTCGGACTTGGATGGTTTTATCCACCAACAACATTATTGCTTTTTGTACCTTTTACACTTTTTCCTTATCAAATAAGCTTATATATTTGGATGGTTACGACTAGTATTGCCTATACATATATATTGTACCGAATAGCCCCAATAAAAAAAATGCCGTTTGTAATTATAGGATTTCCGGGATTGTTGATGAACGTGTTTTTTGGGCAAAACGGCGCTTTCACTACTGTTTTATTAGCTCTTAGTTACTATTTTATAAATCGTCGACCTTATGTCTCCGGGATTTTTGCGGGATTGTTATGCTATAAACCGCAATTTGCAGTTTTATGGTTCCTCGTGTTATTACTAACTAAAAAGTATAAAACAATAAGCACAGCAAGTATTGTTGTTGGTACCCAAATCACTTTATCTTGGCTTTTATTTGGTTTAAAAACTTGGGTTGTTTACCTGAATAGTATCGAAGTATGTGTTGATATTGTCTTAAAATCCGGGTGGCATCATTTTAATGCCATTCATCCATCTTTGTATGCTTTTACGCGCCTTTTGTATTTTGAAATCAACACTGCATTTTTCGTTCAAGGAATTGGAGCCTCAATAATTGTCATCTCTATTATCTATATATGTGTGCGGATAGAACGAACGAATACTCCTATGATTACTGTACTGGTGGGAACGGGAACATTTCTTTTTACGCCATATGTTAATCAGTATGATCTCGCAATTATTGCATTGCCGTTTGTCTTGTATACTTATGAAGGAATTACTTTAGGATGGCTAAAAGGTGAAAAAGTGGCGCTTGCTCTTCTATGGATTATGCCTCTATTAAATTGGCCACTTGTTATGTATACAAGAATTCAAATTGCACCCTTAGTAATTTTGGCGGTTTTTATCTTAGCCATGCGTAGAATTATTTATATAGATAATATTGATAAAGCGAATGTAATTTCAAATGATGTCCATTGATGGAGTGTTGTCTTATTTGTTTCGGTTTATGAGTAATTTTTAAAATAAGTTGTGGGTGATAGCGCCTTTGTCAACGCCGGAATGAATTTGACCGAAGGAGGTGCGGACGTTTTTTTGGACTGTTTAAGCAGCCAAATTCAAGCTCTTCCTATATTCTAGCGGACTCATTGCACCCAGTGACATTTTTATTCTCTTCTCATTATACCAGTGTAGATATTTATCAAGAATATCAATGAACTGATCTATGCTAACTCCAGCCCAAGACCTTTTGTAGAACATTTCATTCTTAATTCTTCCAAATACTCCCTCGCATGCAGCATTATCCGGAGAGCAACCCTTTTTGGACATAGATCTTGTAAGGCCAGCCTCTTTCATCTGGTCAATCCACCCCGGCCAACGATAATGATCTCCTCTGTCTGAATGGACGATTGGGTGTTCAGTCGGTTTGAGAGTTGCAGTAGCGCCATCAAGCATGCTGTTTACCAACTCTGCATCTGGGCTTGTTCCTATTGTCCAACTCGTCAAAAAACCGTCGAAACAATCAACGATTGGAGAAAGATAGATTTTGCCTGCCGGAATATGAAATTCCGTAAGATCAGTGAGCCATTTAACGTTTGGCAAATTCGCATGGAAGTCACGTTCAATCACATTGGAGGCTGATGGATAGTTTTCTCCTTACGGCGCTTTCTTTCTTGTTTTTCCACGTCGAGCAGGCCCAAAAGGAACGATAAGTACGTCACTTTTCCTTGCACGGCGTCTTCCATTCGTGCCTCAAGAAGCTTAGCTGCTGTATTCAGTCCCATTTCTCCAAGGATTTCAAGGGTATGTTCCAATTCCAGCATCTACATCACCCCAGTCATTTGATCATAGATGCTGAGTGGACGGACTTCAACAGAGGATGGCTCCACTTGCCTGGCATAGGAAAAAGGTGTTGCAATCCCATTTCTCTCCGCAAGACCTTCATACTGGCCTGGCAACCAGACAATTTTTCCGGAAGTGTATTCCACTTTATGATGCGCGATCCGAACTTCACCGTCATAGGCTTCGAACCAATCGCCACACACTCGCACTCGGACCTCGCGTCCGCTGTACTGCCAGGGTATACCGTATTTCGCTCCGTCAAAACTGACAAAACCGTCTTTTGTAACCTTTCGTAAGCGCATAATAAGAACGTGGATAGAATTCACCGATCCCGCATGGGATAATTACTCTAAATCAAACTTTAGAGTTTTTCGACTCACTTGAAAAACTC
>JAGFXW010000183.1 GCA_017861495.1 Bacillota bacterium | reverse complement strand
GCAATAAGATAGCCCTTCGATTCATGATCTTCTGCAAAAATTGCTTCACTGGTTATATCTCCATGCCCAATATCCTCCAACAAAGCTTGATGTAATACTACGTCCAGCCCCAACTTGTTCATTGCATCACAACCTTCTTTTCCCATTGTTGCAAAATGTGTTTTTTAAAGCTTTCATCATTCTTTTTCGGAAAATCCGAACGATAGTGAGCCCCTCTGCTTTCCGTTCTTCGTAGCGAAGCTTCTACCAATAACCTTGCCAGCTGATACGCATTTTGGACATGATAGCCATGATTGTCTTCTGCCAGCCCACCCCTCTGACTTTTCGCACCGTCGCTTATCCACTTTAGCATGGCTTCCAGGTCTTTACCGCGCCGTACAACTCCTGCAACACTATCCAACTTGGTTCTTAACGCCTCCAAGTCTGTATAGCCGCCCGTCGCTTCCGTGACGCCGGCCGACAACATGGAAGGCTCTTTTTTTGCGCAAAATACGCCGTTAATATGTAAGGCAACCCTGCGTCCGAACACAAGGCCTTCAAGCAAAGAATTGCTTGCCAGTCGGTTAGCGCCATGAACCCCTGTCGCTGCGGCTTCCCCGCATGTATACAAACAAGGCACATTGGTCCTACCCCATAGATCGCTCTTAATTCCCCCGATAGTATAGTGAGCCGCTGGTGCGATAGGAATTAGATCCTTTTCCATAAAGTAATTGCTTTTGACCAATTCAGCATACACTTGCTTGAACCGCTCTGATAAATGTTCTTTTCCTAGATGCCTGGCGTCCAGATAAATCATTTTTCCACCTTGTCGTTCGGTTTCCTGCAATATAGCCCTTGATACTTCATCACGCGGAGCAAGTTCTCCACCGGGATGGTAGTCAAACATAAATCTTTCTCTCTCATAATTGCGCAAAACCGCTCCCTCACCCCGAAGCGCTTCGGTCAGCAAAAACACCTTCCCCGATAATGTCGTAAAGGCTGTCGGGTGAAATTGAACAAACTCCATATCCGCAAGAACGGCGCCAGCCCGATAGGCTGCGGCAATCCCGTCGCCACTGGCGGATACTTCATTGGTTGAGCGATTGAACAAACCGCTGTATCCACCTGTAGCCACAACAACCGTTGAAGCCCGAAGATAAACCAGCTCACCGCCTTGTTCAATAAGGCAACCACAACAGCCATTATCCTCTGTTGCAATATCTACAAGAAAAGAAGCGTTCAACCGTTCTATATTGTGTCTCCGGTTGACTTCACAAGCCAATATTTCCGCAATATACTTTCCAGTATAATCGTAATAATGTACCACGCGATTACGTGAATGAGCCGCCTCCCTGGTCAAATCCAGTCCTGTTTGATTGTGGCAAAAATCCGCCCCCAGCGCCTGGAGAAATTCCAAGGCTTTAGGTCCCTCACCCGTCAAAACGCTTACGGCCTCTTCACAACAGATGCCTTGTCCTACGTTCAATGTATCAGCGATATGTTCCGCTATGCTATCATCCGGTCCTACCGCTACAGCTATCCCCCCTTGTGCTTTATAGGTGCTGCTTTCCGTAAACGCTTCTTTACTGACGAGAACTACTTTCAGCTTAGAATCCAGCGATAAAGCGGTTGTCATTCCGGCGACACCTGCACCTACAACTATGACATCGTATTGTTTGCTTTCTATATTTCCGAGATTTTTCCACACCGAAGTAATGTACCCTCGCTCTATCATTCAGCTCACTTCCAGCATACGGGTAATCGCATGTCTGGCCTTTTCGGCAAGCGTCTCTTCAACCCGTATTCGGTATCGATTGTATTCCAGCGCTTCAAAAATACTCTGCAGTCGCGTTTTTTTCATATTAGGGCATACCAAGCCAGGATGTACCAAAAGAATCTGTTTTTCCGGCCGGGAGATTCTTAGTGCATTCAAGACGCCAACCTCTGTACCAATTAGCAAAACGCCGGCATCGGAGCTCTCCGCATAACGAATAATATCCGACGTGCTGCCGACAAAATCCGCCAATTCTACCACTGCCGGTACACACTCAGGATGAACCAGGATTTTGGCCTCAGGATACTTTGCCCTCATCATCAGGATATCAGATGCCTTCACTTTTGCGTGAGTGACACAGCATCCTTGCCACAAAACCAGTTCTTTATCAGGCAATTGTCGGGCGACATATTTCCCCAAATTTTCATCGGGAACAAAAATCACTTTACGCTCCGGCAGTGAAGCGATTACTTTAATTGCGTTTGACGATGTACAACATACGTCGCTTTCCGCTTTTACTTCCGCAGAAGAATTGATGTAACAAACAACCGGAGCACCAGGATTTTCGCGTTTGAGACTTCTTATATCCTCGTCCGTAATCGTATCAGCCAATGGACACCCCGCATCAGGTTCCGGCAATAACACAACTTTATCCGGCGAAAGTATCGCCGCCGTCTCCGCCATAAAACGAACGCCCCCAAAAACTATGACGTCGCATTCAATTTTTGCCGCAATCTTACTCAAGTAAAAGGAATCTCCAATGTAATCAGCTACCTGTTGTACTTCCTCCAGTTGATAGTTATGCGCAAGAATGACAGCATTACGCTCATGTTTCAATTTTTCTATGTTCTTTATTAACTCAACCAAATCTATTCCTCCTACCTTTACGCTTTTGTCCATTTCATTGAAAAGCAACTAGATGCCGCTTTTTGGTAATGACATTACACGTGTCTTGTCACTTGATGTAACATTATTATACGGCTGCCCATTATAAATGACAAGCCGTATTGGAAAAGCCCTTGATGCAATTAAATTACTTGAACAATATGTTCTGTTCGTCCAATTCTTTCTCAATTCGGGCAAGTACATTCAGCGATGGCACTTCAACAGTATGCAGATGTATTCCGCCAGTTATGGCCGACAAAGGTTCTGCGCCGCTATTCTTCAACTTGTGCAAAAAATCATCCATGTCACGGCGCGACGCCAGCATAAGATTGCCTTTTAATTCACCATATATCGGGTGTTCGACAATCACGTCGATTACTTTACCGCCATTATCAATGATAATCGCCAATTCATCAGCCAGCTTGTCCCAGCCATGATGGCAGGCGATCTTAACCATTTTAACAGACTGCGGCCTGGCAACAGGTATCAGATATCCCTGGGGAGTGGCGTATATTTCCACACCGGCAGCCCGCAAAATAGCCATGTCGCCCACAACAACCTGCCGACTTACACCAAGTTCCTGCGCCAAGCTCGACCCAGTCACCGGCATTCCAGTCATTTTTAGTTTATTTACCAATTGATTTCGCCGCTCTCTCGCATCCATTCCGCATCCCTCATATCTACAGCAGTTTCGCAGGAAATAATGTAGAACTCCCCTCAGTGTATGAATATTATTATACACGTAGAATCGGCAGTTTACTATTTCGCCAGGTAATCAAAATACCTTCGGACAAAAAAACCGCACCTGAACGGCACGGTTTGAGAAAATATCGATAACTTTGATTCAGGCAATAACCCAATCCATGATCTCCTGATCTTTGAACACTTTTACAATTGTTCGGCTCGGATTTTTTTCCAAATCCAGCCCTTCTTTTCCTTTAACGTGTTTTTCCCAGGCATTCTTTAGCAAACGGATTCTGGGCCGTGCTGGGTTATGAACATTGATAGCGTCCACTTCTCCCGTTTCTTTCGTATCCAATTGAACCAGAGTCCCCTGAGGATACAAAGCCACCTGGGAGATCAAGAGAGGCGCAATCTCCGGATCCAGAAACCGGCCGGATAATGCATGGAGAATACTAGCAGCCTCATGGGGCAAATAGTAATGGCGGAAAGGCCGATCCGATATCAGGGCGTCGAACATATCCGCAACACCTGCAATGCGTGCATATTCATGGATCTCCATTCCGCTGATCCCCCGGGGATAGCCTGTGCCATCAAAGCTCTCATGATGTTGGTAGGCAACATGCATCGAAGTTGCCGGTAACCCGCGAAGTTTTTTGCGCAAGCCATCAAATCCAATTTCCGAATGTTTCTTGACTTTCTCCATTTCTTCCGGCGTCAACTTATCAGTCTTGCGCAGAATATCCGGTGAAACCATCATTTCCCCGATATCCATTACCAAAGCCCCAATTGCCAGTTCCTGAAGTTTCGAGGGTGTATACTCCTTCTTTAGCCCAATCAAGATTGACAGAACCGCCACGTTCACGACATGGGCCGACAGATAGTCGTCCGCCGTTCGCAAATCCACACATTGAAATAACTGCCCCCGGTTGACAATCACCTCATTCACCAGACGTGAAGCTACATCTCGAATGGGTGAGTCGTTCATTTCACTTTTGACTTTAAAATCTTCATAAACCTGTCGGATGATCTTCACGGCCTCCGCATGAAATGCGGTGCTAAGCAACCCATCCGGTGGACGTGCCCCGGTAAAAGACGGCAAATCAACATACGCCGAGCCAAACCCGCTGTCTTGAAGCGCTTGTATATGAGATTCCTGGAAAGGCCTTCCCGCACGAATCAGTACCCGGTCGCCGGAATCCACCACATCCACAGCAGACACCATCTCCGGGCGCAGGCATGCGATAGCCAATCTTTGCATCAACGCCACCCTATTTCTTGAAAATTCAAACTAACTCCATATAGTTTACCATATGTCCGCCATATTATTGCAGACATCCCTGCAAAAACTTTTCCATCGCTTCATAAAATTCAAAGCGATTTTCCTCATTGTGGAACCCATGACCTTCATTTTCTTTGACCATGTATTCTACTTTAATCCCGCGAGCTTCCAATGCAGCCACCATCTGATCCGACTCCGCCTTGTTCACGCGGGGGTCACGGGCGCCTTGTGCAATAAACAATGGCGCTTTTATTTTGTCTGCATGAAATACAGGTGAAATTGCCTTCAACAACTCCTCATCCTTTTCCGGATGTCCGACCTTCTCATAAAACTCCGCCATCAACGGTTTCCAATAAGGTGGAATTGTTTTTAGCAGGGTGAAAATATTGGACACGCCCACATAATCAACGCCGCAGGCATAAACATCAGGTGTGAACGCCAATCCGGCCAGAACAGCATAACCGCCATAACTGGCACCGTAGATCGCGACCTTCTTGGGATCGGCGATTCCTTGTTTCACCAGCCATTCCACTCCATCAGTGATATCGTTCTGCATTGTGTTGCCCCATTGTTTG
>JAGFXW010000042.1 GCA_017861495.1 Bacillota bacterium | reverse complement strand
TTTGTCAATAATATCAACACGCAAGAAGGCGGAACCCATCTTAGCGGCTTTAAAATCGCCATGACCCGGACGATGAATGATTTTGCCCGCAAATATAATGTGTTAAAGGACAATGAGGAAAATTTAAGCGGAGAAGATATCCGCGAAGGTTTGTCTGCCGTGATCAGTCTTAAAATTCGTGAACCGCAATTTGAAGGCCAAACGAAGACAAAGTTGGGTAACAGTGAAGTCCGCGGCATTGTTGACAATTTATTGTCAGCTGGCTTAAATGAATTTTTTGAAGAAAATCCGGCAGTGACGAAGAAAATTATTGAAAAATCACTGATGGCTTCCCGTGCGCGGGAAGCAGCCCGCAAAGCGCGCGATCTCACCCGGGGCGATTCGGCAGGAGGTTCGGCGAAACAAGGCCGTGACCGCCGTTTTCAGGCGATTTTACCGTTGCGCGGTAAAATTTTGAATGTCGAGAAAGCCCGCATGGATAAAATGCTGGGCAATGCAGAAATTCGTGCCATGGTTACTGCGTTTGGCAGTGGTATTGGCGAAGATTTTGATATTGAAAAAAGCCGTTACGGGAAAATAATTATTATGACGGATGCGGATGTCGATGGGGCCCACATCCGAACGTTACTTTTGACGTTCTTCTATCGGCATATGCAGCCTTTGCTGCAAAATGGCCGTGTTTATATCGCGCAACCGCCATTATACCTTGTGAAAAAAGGCCGGGAGCAATGGTATTTATACAGTGATAGGGAATTGGACCAATTATTAAAGAGAATTGGCAAAGACGGAATTACGGTCCAACGTTACAAAGGATTAGGGGAAATGAACCCGGAGCAATTATGGGAAACTACCATGAATCCGGAAGGCCGGACTGTTCTGCAGGTGACGATGGAAGATGCCATTGATGCCGATGAAATATTTTCCGTGTTGATGGGCGATAAAGTGGAACCGCGGCGAAAGTTTATTGAAGATTATGCCCATACTGTAAAAAATCTGGATATATAATTTATTAGCTGAGCGTTCGCAGTAAGCATGACATTCTTCATTAAGCGTAAGGCTGAGTTGTATAAAATATTAGACTGAATTTAAAAGATATGTTTGCTATTTTTTAAAAAATTACAAACATATCTTTTAATTATTTATATTTAAATAATTCTTGGATAGAAAGCTGGATTTATTCCATTGTCCAGCTTTCCCAATCGCATTAATTTCTTCGTTCTTGATAAAACCAAGGCAATGACGAATGTATTTTGAAAAGCTGCGGAAGATAGATCAATACCCAGTTCCAACTTTAGGTAGACGAACTTATTCTATGATGATAATATAAAATAAATAAAAAATTAACATTATTTTGCGGAGGGACAATTTTGCATACTATGTCAGTTAACAATATACAAAAAGCAGAACAGATTTCCGGCGCTGTAAAAAAGAAGGAACAGCCTGCGTTCGTGAAATCGGTGGCCCGGGCATTGGAGATTATTAATTTCGTTGTAAAGTCTCCCAAGTCGCCATCCTTTACCGTCATTCAAGAAGCCTTGGATATACCCAAAAGTTCTTTGTCGTATCTATTGCAAGAATTAGTGCAGCAAAAATATTTGCAATTTGATAGTGATATGAAAGTTTATTATCCGGGAATACAACTCATTACGATTGGCGCTACTTGTCTCAGTAATTCCAATTTGTCTGACGAACTTTATCGGGGAATTAAGAAGCTTGGTGAAGAATTAGGCGAAACGACACACGCAGTAATTTTGGAAGATCGTTTTGCTGTTTTCATTGCTAAATACAGGGGAGCAACCGAAGTCAGTGCGATTACCAACATTGGTTATAAATTAGCGGCCCATTCCACGGCAAGCGGCAAAATGCTGCTCTCGTCGTTAGATAAAGAAGAGTTGGACAGGCGCTTGGGAAAAGTTCAACTGGAGAAATATACGGAATTTACGAATACCAACTATGAAGATTTAAAAAAAGAATTAGTTGAGATTAGGAAAAATGGTTATGCAACAGACAATCAGGAAAATGTTCCGGGTGGATTTTGTGTGGCTGCGCCTGTGTACGATAAAACAGGGAAAATGATTGCTACAGTCAGTGTAAGCGTCTTAGTTGCGAAAATTAATGATGAATATTTTCAGTTATTGATTCAACGAGTAAAAGCTGCTGCCAAGGATATTTCCACGAGATTGGGGAAAGTATAAATCGAATTGTTAGAAAAGTTCACTATTGACATTGAATCGTGAAAAGAGTAGAGTATAAATGTCATCACAATCATGAACAAAGTTCATGATTGTGAACAAAATAAAAATATTTTATTTTGTTTGCTTATAATTACGAACTTTGTTCAATATAGTGAACAAAAACAACAAAAGGGGATCGCCCTTATATTATTAAACGTAATTATGAACTTTGTTCATAATTACGAACAAAGTGGGTATATGAACAATTAACTCTATTCATTATGAACTTATCTTGAGGTTACTGTTGGAGATGGGAGGGCAGTTATATTCTAAGCAAATTTTCGGAAATGGACAATAATTAAGAGGGGGATAAAAGAATATTATGCAAAAGCGAACAATGAAAACAATGGACGGTAATACAGCAGCCGCTTATGTCTCGTACGCATTTACCGACGTAGCTGCAATTTACCCCATCACTCCATCGTCTGACATGGCGGAACATGTAGACGAATGGTCCGCATTGGGACGTAAAAACTTATTTGGGAAACCGGTACGTGTTATCGAAATGCAATCCGAAGGGGGTGCAGCCGGAACGTTGCACGGCTCGCTTCAAGCCGGTGCCTTGTCGACAACCTACACGGCGTCACAGGGTCTATTGCTCATGATTCCTAATATGTACAAAATTGCCGGAGAACTGCTGCCTGCGGTTTTTCATGTCAGTGCCCGCGCACTAGCAGCAAATGCTCTCAGTATTTTTGGTGACCACCAAGATGTTATGGCTGTTAGACAAACTGGTTTTGCTCTTCTGGCGTCAGGGAACGTACAGTCAGCTATGGATTTGGCGGCAGTAGCTCATTTGTCTGCTATCAAAAGCCGGATACCCTTTTTGCATTTTTTCGACGGGTTTAGAACGAGCCATGAAATTCAAAAAATTGAAGTGCTGGAATATGAAGAATTGGCCGGATTGCTCGATACCGCTGCAGTGAAAGAATTCCGTGACCGGGCTTTGAGCCCGAATCACCCGGTCGTTCGCGGCACAACACAAAACCCGGATATTTATTTTCAGACCCGTGAGTCTGTAAACAAGTTTTATCAATTAGTTCCTGACACGGTTGAAAACTACATGAATGAAATTAATAAACTGACGGGACGGAACTATCAGTTGTTCAACTATTATGGGGCAGACGATGCCGAGCGGGTCATCGTAGCAATGGGATCAGCTTGTGATGTTATCCGTGAAACCATCGATTATTTAAATGCAAATGGAGAAAAGGTTGGTTTAGTCGAGGTTCACCTATATCGCCCCTTTGCAATAGAACGTTTTCTTAAAGAGATCCCGGCAAGCGCAAAAAAAATTGCCGTTTTAGATCGTACAAAAGAGCCGGGATCTGCAGGGGAGCCGTTGTATCTTGATATTCGCAACGCTTTTTATGGACGGGCTGAAGCTCCTTTGATTGTCGGTGGACGTTACGGACTTGGTTCCAAAGACTTCACACCGGCGCAAGTAGCTGCAGTTTATGAACATCTTAAAAATGACAATCCGCAACATGGCTTTACGGTTGGAATTGTGGATGATGTAACTTTTACATCTCTGCCAGAATATGCACAAAAATTTGACACCACTCCACCGGGGACGACAAATTGCAAATTCTGGGGTCTGGGGGCGGATGGGACGGTAAGCGCCAACAAGAGCGCGATCAAGATCATTGGCGATCATACGGACATGTATGCGCAAGCTTATTTTGCTTATGATTCAAAAAAATCCGGCGGCCTCACGGTTTCCCATCTCCGGTTCGGAAAGCGGCCGATCCAGTCCTCGTACCTCATCAATCAGGCTAATTTCGTTGCCTGTCATAATCAGGCTTATGTTAAACAATATGATTTGCTGGCCGGGTTAAAAAAGGGTGGGAAGTTCCTTTTGAACTGCCAATGGACGCCGGAAGAGCTGGAAGCAAATCTTCCTTCCAAGATAAAACAGTATCTAGCGAAAAATGATATCGATTTTTATACCATCAATGCTGTGGGGATTGCTCGCCAGCTTGGTCTTGGCGGCCGGATTAATATGGTGATGCAATCGGCGTTCTTCAAGGTGGCCGGCATTATCCCCATAGACGAGGCGGTCCGTTATTTGCAGGATGCAGTGGTCGATTCCTATGGCAGGCAAGGGCAAACTGTAATAGATATGAACTTTTCGGCCATCGAACAGGGAATTCATGGTTTAGTGAAGATCGATGTGCCAGCGGCATGGAAAAATGCGGAAGATGAAATTGCTGCCAGCGAAAATGAACTTCCTGAATTTATTAAGAATGTAGTGCTTCCCATGACCAGCCAGGAAGGCGACAAGCTTCCAGTCAGCACCTTCAATGGAAGGGAAGACGGAGCCTTTCCGCTGGGTGTTTCCGCGTATGAAAAACGCGGCATTGCTGTCGAAGTGCCGGAATGGAAGGCGGATAAATGCATTCAATGCAACCAGTGTTCTTTCGTCTGTCCCCATGCTGTTATTCGGCCATTGCTGATTGATGAAGACGAGATGGCGAATGCGCCCAAGAGTTTGATGGTAAAAGCGGCAACAGGCTATCCGCAGAAGCAATTCCACTTGGCAATTTCTTCTTTGGATTGCACCGGCTGCGCCAACTGCGTCGAGGTATGTCCGGTAAAAGACAAAGCGTTGGAGATGAAACCATTATCAAGCCAACTGGAAGAGAATAACGAATGGTGGGCTTTTGCCAACAAAATTTCTTGTAAATCGATTGACGATAAGCAGAAATTAACCGTAAAAGGAAGTCAATTTGCGCAGCCTTTACAAGAATTTTCCGGCGCTTGCGCCGGTTGCGGTGAAACTCCTTATGCCAAGCTGATTACGCAGCTGTTCGGCGACAGGATGATGATTTCCAATGCTGCCGGTTGTTCTACCGTATGGGGGGCCAGCGCGCCGGCGATCTCTTATACTACGAACGCCAAAGGCCAAGGTCCGGCATGGGGCTTCTCGCTTTTCGAAGACAATGCTGAATACGGTTACGGTATGCACATGGGTGTAACACAGCTGCGAGACACTTTGGCGATCAAGATGGAAGAGGCATTGACAAAGGACCTCGACTTGGAATTGCGAAGCGCTATCGAAGAGTGGTTGGCAAATAAAGAAAAAACGCAAGGGACTCGGCAGCGGGCGGATCGACTGACAACTGTCCTGGAAAATTTGCCAGGCAGCGACCCTTTGTTAAACGGCATTTATGAGTTGCGCGATTATTTTATCAAACGTTCCCAGTGGGTCTTTGGGGGCGATGGCTGGGCGTATGATATTGGCTATGGCGGTCTTGATCATGTATTAGCCTCCGGTGAAGATGTAAATGTTTTAGTTTTTGATACGGAAGTGTATTCCAATACCGGCGGGCAATCTTCCAAATCCACTCCTACGGCGGCAATTGCCAAGTTTGCCAGCAGCGGCAAAAAAACACGCAAAAAAGATCTCGGGGTCATGGCCATGTCGTACGGATATGTCTATGTTGCACAAATTGCCATGGGGGCTGATCGCAATCAAACTCTCAAGGCCATCGCTGAAGCAGAAGCTTATCCAGGTCCATCGTTAATTATTGCTTATGCTCCCTGCGTGAATCATGGGATTAAGGGCGGTATGCGCCAAAGTCAGAACCAAGCCAAGCGGGCAGTGGAAGCAGGTTACTGGGCATTGTACCGGTATAATCCCCAACTGAAAGAGGAAGGGCAAAACCCATTTGCACTTGATTCCAAGGAGCCAACTGCAAGTTTTCAGGAATTCATCAGGAGTGAAGTGCGGTATTCTTCCTTAGCACGACAATTCCCTGAAACAGCGGCAGATTTTTTTGTCAAAGCTGAACGTGATGCGCGTGAAAGATTGGCCGTTTATAAGAAATTAGCTCAATAATAAAAGGGGGAGATTGCACTATGATGACAGGTGAACAATATGAAGAGAGTTTGCGTAAGCTGAAGTTTAAAGTATATGTACAAGGGGAATTAGTAGAAAATCCAGTTGATCATCCTATTATTCGGCCATCAATGAATTCAGTTAAAATGACTTATGAATTGGCGCAGGATCCGCAGTATGAAGATCTGATGATTGCAAAATCGCACCTAACGGGTAAAAAAATAAATCGATTTTGCAATCTACACCAAAATAGTGATGATTTGGTGAAAAAGGTCAAAATGCAACGATTATTAGGACAGAAAACGGCAGCTTGTTTTCAACGATGTGTAGGTATGGACGCGATTAACGCGGTGGATAGTACTACTTTTGAAATGGACAAAAAATTGGGGACCAATTACCACGAGCGTTTTACTCAATTTTTACTACAAATGCAAGAACAAGACTGGACTGTTGACGGTGCTATGACAGATCCGAAGGGGAACCGTAGTTTGCCGCCAAGTAAACAAACTGATCCGGACATGTTTGTTCATGTGGTAGAGAAACGGGCGGAAGGAATTGTGGTTCGTGGAGCCAAAGCTCACCAAACTGGTGCTATAAATTCTCACATGATTTTAGTTATGCCAACTATTGCCATGGGACCGGATGATGTTGATTATGCTGTTTCTTTCGCTTTACCGGCGGATGCTGAAGGGGTTTTCTACGTATATGGTCGTCAATCTTGCGATACCCGTAAATTAGAAAACAATACATTGGATGTGGGCAACAAACAATTTGGCGGTCATGAGGCTCTCATTGTTTTTGATGACGTCTTTATTCCATGGCAAGACGTATTTATGTGTGGCGAGACGGAGTTTGCCGGGATGTTGGTAGAAAGATTTGCGGGCTATCATCGGCAAAGTTACGGTGGATGCAAAGTCGGAGTAGGCGATGTACTTATTGGCGCAACGGCATTGGCGGCGGAATACAATGGCGTTGCTAAAGCAACCCATATTAAAGATAAGCTTATCGAAATGATTCATCTTAATGAAACATTGTATTCTTGCGGTATCGCTTGTTCTGCGGCAGGACATAAAACTGATTCTGGCACTTTCCTCATTGATTTGCTGTTGGCAAATGTTTGCAAACAGAACGTAACTCGTTTTCCATATGAAATAGCTCGTCTAGCTGAAGATATTGCTGGTGGTCTTATGGTGACAATGCCTTCTGAGCATGATTTAAAGCATCCTGAAATTGGAAAAGTTATAGATAAGTATTTTAAAGGTGACTGTACTGTACCTACAATAGATCGGCTACGTATTCTCCGGTTAATTGAGAACCTCACTTTGGGAACTGCTGCCGTAGGTTACCGAACAGAATCAATGCATGGTGCCGGTTCGCCTCAAGCTCAGCGCGTCATGATCGCTCGCCAGGGAAATTTAGAAAACAAAAAAGAACTTGCAAAAGCGATTGTTGGGATTGGTGCAAAGTAATTTATTAATGTAAACAATGGCTAATTTTACGAATAGTGGTATTCAGATATTCATGGATGGACAAGACTGCCGGAAAATATAAATAAATATGTAGGCGTATAGCGTACCCTGTGAATCGTGAACTAAAAGAAATATTTTCGACAGTTCGGAAAAATAAAGATCTTTTGTTCGGGTATTATAATATCGAAAATGGGCAATAAAAATTTTAGTATCAGATGAATATGAAAATAAGAATGGATATTTTGTGAGGACTGGTGGTGATCAATGAAAGAAACAAGGTCTAAATTTCTTGCTTCGCTAGGATGTACTTGAAAAATAAAATAGTAACATACCCGAACAGGTATTAGGGTCAATAATAATAAAAATTGTCTGGGCTTCACTTGAAAAGCAACACTGGAAAATCAAAGTTTGAGGGGGATAAAAATGAGTATTAAACAAGTTTCTGAAAAAATACCACAGCAGCGTTGGCTGCGCATCATACCTCCGGCTATTCTTGTGTATATTTTTTCTTTTATGGATCGGACAAATCTCGGAATTGCAGTAGCCGGTGGAATGAGTGAGTCAATTGGCATGACCGCTTCCATGGCAGGACTGGCGTCAGGGGTCTTTTTCTTTGGATACTTACTTTTGCAGATACCTGCCGGGCACTTGGCTGAACGGGGCAGTGCCAAGAAGTTTATTGCCATTACCATTGCAATATGGGGCGGGTTGTCGATTGCGACCGGTTTTGTAACGGAAACCTGGCAACTCATGGTGTTGCGTTTCCTTCTCGGAGTGTCGGAGGGCGGCGTTTGGCCGGCAATGCTTGTCATGCTTGCCCATTGGTTCCCGCCGGAAGAAAGAGCTAGAGCGAACGCCTTCTTCATCATGAATTTGGCGATTGCTTGTGTTATTACCGGGCCGTTATCCGGTTGGATTATCAGTCAATGGGGCTGGAGATATGTTTTCTTTGTCGAAGGACTATTATCGATTGCTTTGATTTTCGTGTGGTGGCCGATGATTGCGGATCGTCCGGAGAACGCAAAATGGATATCCCCTGCTGAACGGGAGTATTTAGTCAAGCGAATGAAGGAAGAACATGATGCGTTTAAGGGAGAGCGCGGTCCGGTCTCTTATAAAGAAATTTTAAGCGATATTAATTTATGGAAACTCAGTTATGTTTATTTTGGTTATCAAGTAGGCATATATGGTTTTATCATGTGGCTGCCGACCATTCTTAAAACGTTAACAAAAGCAGGAATAGCACAAGTCGGTTATTTATCCGCTCTGCCTTATCTCATTGCGATACCCGGGATGTATTTTTTTGCCGCCTGGTCGGATCGCAGCGGAAACAGAAAGCCTTATGTAGCTTTTCCGGCAGTAGGTATGGCTGCCTGTCTTGTATTATCGGTCGTGTTCAAAGAACAACTGTGGGTATCTTACGCCTTCCTTTGTGCGCTAGGATTTTTCTGGCAGGCATACAATGGTCCATTCTGGACGCTTCCTCCGATGCTGTTCCCGCCTGAAGTTGCCGGTGGGGCTCGCGGCATTATCAATGCCCTTGGCAATATGGGCGGTTTAGTGGGGCCTTTTGTTGTTGGCTGGATCGTTACAACGTGGGGCAATATGGACTGGGGAATTTATGTCCTTGCATTTGTTTGGGTGACCGCGTCTATCGTTACTTATACGCTGCCAACGCATTCGAAGGCTAGTTTGAAAGGATCGAATGTTGTCCAAGCTTCAAAGCGATGATAATGAAACCGATATTTAACCATCATGCAATCAGTCTGATTTACGAGATGGATTATATCTTGTAAGACTTGCGTGTTGTTCATGGCGAGATATTACTTTTAAATCATTGAGTAAGAGTAGAATTATAAGCGGATAATTGTTTTAGTGTCAAATGGTGCAGTCTATACGACATGCACCATTTGACTGAATATACGAGGGTGTAACCATTGATTTAGCATGATTGAAAATTGCAAATTTGGAAGAAGGTTATATCGTGGCAAATAGTATTCAAATTAGAAAGGTTACAGATGCTATCGAGCTCCAAGAAGTATTTCGGCAAGCCCAGGAAAAGAAAACCCCGGTGTCGCTGTACCGCAAGGCGCAACCGGGCGGAATCGCCCTGGATTTTAGCGAATGGAAAGAGATCGAGGTTTTTGACATCGACAACCTGATGGTCATTGTACCGCCCGGAACGCTGCTCAAAGAACTCAACGCGGTTGCCGCTGCCAAAGGGCTGCGGTTCATTCCGGCCGATACGCCGGCGTATGAGAGCCTGACTGTAGGCGAATGGGCATACCGTGGCTGTCCCAATCCGTCGGTCTGGAAATATGGAGCCGGGAAACACTTCCTGCTTGGCGGCAACTATGTATTGCCGAACGGCGATATTACGCCGGTAGGCGGCAAATGCATCAAAAACGTAACGGGATACGACTTTACCCGGTTTTTGACCGGCGCTTACGCGGATTTGGCCGTAGGAGTCCGGTACATCATTAAACTGATGCCGCAGCCGGCCTACCGCAAACGGTATGACGTTATCGTTCCCTCGCTGACAAAAGCGATCGAACTCATTCATTATCTGCAAAGCCGGCCTGTTCCGCCGGCATGGCTCTTTTGGGCGGATGAAGCTGCCGGCAGCAAACTGTTCGGGCAAGTCCAAACAGGACAGAGAATTCTCTTCGAACTGGACGGAAACGAAGCAGAAGTTTTGGACTACGCAAAAGAAGTTGACGCCTATTTGGCTGTTTCCAAAAACCAATTAGCAGCTGAGCCGGCAACGATCCCGGCGCTTTCCGGATTGGAAGAAAACACCGACGGATTTTGGCTGCTCGATGAATTAAAGTCGCCGTATACGACCATGGAAACCTTTGCGGCAAAAGTAGCGAAACTGTTAGGGGAAAAAGGCGTTAAAGGCGGATTGTTCGGGCAATTGGCGGATGGGAAAATTAATCTGTATCTGAGCCAAAAAGCCGAAATCAGCAAAGACATGATTACCGCTCTGCAGGCGGAAGCCTATGCGCTGGGGGGAGCCGCCAGCGGCAAATACGACCGGCTGTACGAACGGAAGACAAACAGCCCGTTGGCAGCGCTGGAGATCGCATTCAAGCAGCGCATCGATCCCCAGCAGATCTTTAACCAGGGGGTGGCCGCTCAATGAACAACATGGAAGAGATTAGACATTTAGAAAAAGAAATCGTCAAATGCGCGCGCTGCGGCGGCTGCCGCTCGGTCTGTCCGGTTACAATCGCGGAACACCGGGAAAACACCACGGCCCGCAGTAAAGTGCGTATGATCGAAGCAGTATTGGCAGGCGAAGTGGAAATGACCCCCGCCGTTCAAGCCCGGTTTGAAAAGTGTTTATTATGCAAAGCCTGTAAAACCAACTGCGGATCCAGCGTCGCCACGGATGAACTGATCATGGAAGCCCGGGCGAAACTAGTCAAACGCAACGGACTCAATCCGTTCAAAAAAATCGCCTTTACGGCGCAGCGTTACCGGAAACTGTTCGATTTGGGACTGAAAATGGGAGGAGCCTTCCAGGGCCTCATCTTTAAATCGTTGCCGGATGGAAGCGGCAAAGTGGCCCGCATTCCGCTGCCGGCAGCCGGCCTTAATATGCGGCGGGTCGTACCGAACCTGACGAGCAATCCGCTGCGCTCCCGCAAGCCGTATCTGTCGAAAGCGCAAACCCCGCAGAGCAAGGGCAAGGTCGTCTTCTTCACCGGCTGCACCCTCAACTACATGTATCCGGAAGCCGGCGAAGCCGTTATCCGCATTCTGACCCGCAACGGCTACGACGTGCTCCTGCCGGACGATCAGTGCTGCTGCGGAACGCCTGCCTTCACCTCCGGCGATGTGGAAACCGGCCGGATCCTGGCGGAACAGAACATCAAAGCCATCAATGCGCAGGAGTATGATCACGTCATTACGGCGTGCTCCACCTGCGGTACGGCGTTGAAAGAAGAATACAAAGCCCTGCTCAAAGGATCGCCGCTGGCGGGAGAATGGGAAAAATTATCCGCTAAAGTCATCGATATCTCTGATTTCGTGGTCAAATACTGCGACTTGATCAAATTCGGAAACCTGCCGCTGAAAATCACGTACCATGACGCCTGCCACCTTGTGCGCGGCATGGGCGTCTCGGCGCAGCCGCGGCAAATCTTCAAAGCCATCCCCGGCCTGGAATTTGCCGAAATGAAGGATGCGGACCGCTGCTGCGGATGCGGCGGAACGTTCAGCGCCGTGTATTATGAGTTATCCCGCAAGATCAACGACGCAAAAGTCGATAATATCGAAGCCACCGGCATGGACTATGCCGTAGCCGGCTGTTCGGCCTGCCGGATGCATATTACTGACGGTCTGAATCAAAGAAACAGCCGGGTCAAATTTTTGCACACTGCGGAAATCATCGACAAGGCGTATGAAGCTGGCCGGAAGGAGGGAAAAGTTTAATGAACAGCAGCATTCTCAATGAACTCCGGAGCATCGTCGGAAAAGACTATGTTATGAATGAAAAAGAAGACCTTATCATTTATTCCAACGACGCCACCATGTTCGATCATTGGCCCGATGCCGTCGTACAGCCGGCATCCCGTGATGAAGTCGCAGCCGTTGTCAAATTGGCGGCCAAAAACAACATTCCTGTTACGGGACGGGGTGCGGGAACGGCGCTATCGGGCGGACCGATTCCGCTTAAGGGTGGAATTGTTGTGGATATGGCGCGCATGAATCGCATCCTAAAAGTGGATGCGGTGAATAAAATTGCGGTTGTGGAACCGGGTGTCATAAACTATGAGCTCGCCGTGCAAGCGGGCAAAAAGGGATTATTTTATCCGCCCGATCCATCGAGCTGGAAGGAATCTACCATGGGAGGAAACGTGGCTGAATGCGCCGGCGGCCCTCATGGAGTCAAATACGGGATCACTCGCAACTTTGTATTAGGGCTGGAAGTTGTATTGCCGGACGGCAGCGTGGTCGAAACCGGCAATGCAGTAGACGGTGAGATGTGCGGACCGGACTGGACGATGCTGATCACCGGTTCGGAAGGAACATTAGGTTTGATTTCGGCCATTACTCTCCGGCTTGTGGTTCCGCCTGTGACCAAGAAAACCATGGTAGCCATTTACGAGCGATTGGAAGATGCAGCGAAAACTGTCAGCGTCACCATGGCGGATGGAATTATCCCAACCACTCTGGAGATCATGAATGATCAAACCATTGCGGCCGTGGAAAATTATTTAAAAATTGGTCTGCCGGTTAATGCAGGCGGGCTTCTGCTGGTTGAAGTCGACGGTATGCCGTCGACAGTGGAGGAAAACGCCAAACGGGTCAGCGGCATTTGCAAAGAATGCGGAGCAATGGAAGTAAAGATTGCCCAGACGGCAGAAGAAGTAGAGGATTTATGGAGAGCCCGCCGAAGCGTCGGTGCAGCATTTGGACAAGTTGCACCCAGCAAGTATTCGGAGGATTCGACTGTGCCGCGAAGTCGTGTACCGGAGTTGATCAAACGGATCCTGACGATACAGAATGAATATGATTTGCCGGTCTTTATCTGCGGGCACGCCGGTGACGGAAACATGCACCCAACGATATTATTTGATAAGCGCGACAAGGACGCTGCGGCTCGCGCGGAAAAAGCGCTGGATGAAGTGCATTTTGTGACGCTGGAATTAGAAGGTACTCTGAGTGGGGAGCATGGGATCGGGTTTGCCAAGGCTCCCTTCTTGAAACGGGAAGCCGGAGAAGTTGGTTATAGGCTTGGCCAAGATATTAAGCGGATCATAGATCCGGCAGGGATCCTGAATCCTGGTAAGATGTTTTTTTATGAAGGCAAATTGCACTGATGCACAAATTATGCTCAAAAAGTAGAGGTATTGTCACGTTGCGTGAAAAAATGATGCCATTTTTATTGAAAAATGTATTGGGATGCAGTAAAATCAAGGGGTATCAGTGACATGATATGTGCGAACACACATTTTAGGTATCAATTATATCAATTAATTTTTGGTATATCAGTTTTATGTTTTTAAGAAGGTGTTAGAGTGCAAGCAGAAGTTATTTATGGGTTACTCTTGACGTTCGATTCAAAAGCGAATTCATGGCAAAAAACAAGAGAAAGTTGTACGAATTTGCCAAGCAACAGATTCTGCAACAAAAAGAAAAATTACTGCAACCGGTCATTACCAGTGAAGCAGCGATTAACTCCATGGACTACAATATGTTAATCAAAATAAAATAATAGACAAAAATGAACGGTAGAAATATCGTTCATTTTTTTTGTAGCATATTTGTTAATAGTTGTTCAAAACTGTCATTTTAACAGGACACTTTTGAACAGGACAATGGCTACAAATGAAACAAAATCAAGGGAATAAGCCGGATTAACCGGCTTATTCCCTTGATTTTGTTAGGATGAATACAATTGGCACATAAATTGCAGTTAATAAGATTAAAATTTAAAAAATAGCATACTAAATTGGCTTCCAATTTATTGTTATCCCACAGGGAGACAATAAGCGTTACGGTATAGCGAGCAATTGCTATGCCCGCCATTGTGCAAAGGGAGGGGAACTAAAATTCATTTTTAGGGCCTCTTTTTTGTTTGGCAAAATAAGATTGATTAGGAGGGATTTTGGTGAACAAGTTCATTCGTGTCGACATGACAGCAAAACAGGTATCCATTATGGAAACTCCGGAAAAGTATTTGGGGTTGGCTGGTAGGGCTCTTACGTCTAATTTTATTGCGGATGAAGTGAAACCGACCTGTCATCCGCTCGGTAAAAACAATAAGTTGATTTTTGCCCCGGGTTTGTTAAGCGGAACGACGGCAGTTCAATCAGGGAGACTTTCGGTCGGAGGAAAAAGTCCGCTTACCGGCACAATCAAGGAAAGCAATACAGGGGGAACTTTTTCACAAAAAATGGCTAAGATGGGCCTGAAAGCGTTAGTGCTTGAAGGCATGACCGAAGGCGATCAATTTTATATTATTAAAGTGACAATGAACGAGGTTACGATTGAAGAAGCACCGGCTGAAATTCTTGGCGGATGTGGGAATTACGAGGCGATTCAAGTGTTGAACGCGAAATATGGTCCGAAAGTTGGCATTGCGTTAGCTGGACCGGCAGGCGAATATCGGTTGCCTACGGCAAATATTTCTTTTAAAGATCCAGAAAGTAATATCCGTAGTGCCGGGCGGGGCGGCTTGGGCGCCGTTTTGGGATCGAAAAAAATCAAAGCGATCGTTATTGATGATGCTGGCGCGCCTACGAGTGTTCCCATTGCAAAACCGGAGGAATTTAAAGCGGCGGCGAAAACTTTCGCTCAAGCTTTG
>JAGFXW010000182.1 GCA_017861495.1 Bacillota bacterium | reverse complement strand
CGGCCGGGCGATATGGGATTTGACGTGGTTCATTTCAATTTGCACAAGACGTTCTCCACTCCGCATGGCGGCGGCGGACCCGGATCGGGACCGATAGGCGTAAAAAAATGCCTGCTTCCGTTTTTGCCGGTACCGGTTGTCGAATTGCAGGACGGGAGATATTCTTTGTCATACGATCGGCCATGTTCGATCGGCAAGATCCATGGTTTTTACGGCAATTTTTCTGTATATCTGCGGGCCTATGCTTATATTCGGACGCTGGGACCGGATGGATTGAAGCAAGTCAGCAGGGATGCAGTGCTGACAGCAAATTACGTGTTGAAGGAATTGGCGGATGACTATAAAGTTCCGTATAACCGCCACTGCATGCATGAATGTGTTTTTGACGGGCTAAAGGAACATGCGCCGGGTATACGGACTCTGGATGTCGCTAAACGCATCCTGGATTACGGATGCCACCCGCCGACGGTGTATTTCCCGTTGATCATTCATGAAGCGTTGATGATTGAACCGACAGAAACGGAAAGCAAGGAAACAATCGACCGGTTTATCGCCATGATGCGGCAGATCGCCAGGGAGGCTGTGGAAGAGCCGGATTTGCTGCTGGGCGCGCCGCACAATACGATTGTGAAGCGGCTGGATGAAGTGCTGGCGGCCCGCAAGCCGGACTTGCGGTGGAGGAAGAAAGGCTAAAAAAGAATACCTGCTTGCCGTCAAATTGACGGCAAGCAGGTATTCTTTTTAATATGCCTTTAACCCCATACGCGGGTGCCGCACCGGCTTTAAGGTTAATTTGGCAATTAAAAAAACCGCTTCCTGGATAGGAACATCCCGCTGCCCGTCGGCAGTCTCGAAAATACAGACGGGGTCTTCTACCCCTACCTCGCCGCCCGGAAGATAAATGTATTCACCGGTTTCCTGGTCGCCGAAGATGATCCCGGCCAGCAGGTGTCCTCTTGAAACTTGGGCCATCACTATCGCTCCTATCGTTGGTTGTATATTTTTTCAGAATCGCCAATACAAGGTTGGCGATAACCGGGTTTCGAAAAATTAATTGCTATTTACAGCCTCATTATAGCATGGTTGCAGCAAATTGCCTGCATATTTTTGCAATATATGGATATTTGCAGAGAGAAAAAAATATGCTATAATCTAACTAACGATAGGTAGGCAAAAAGAAAGAAGTGAAATCATGACAGCAACGCGGATTAAACTGGCGGCCCTTCCGTTATTTTCGCAAAAAGGGTATGAAGGGACGGCTCTTTCGGAAATTGCCGAAAAAGTAGGCATTAAAAAACCGTCCATCTACGCGCATTATAAAAACAAAGAAGCTTTGTTTTGGGCTGTTGTTGCTGATATGACAACGGCATATGTGGAGCGCTGGGATGCAGTTATCAACCGGAACCGGGCACTCTGCGTGGAACAACAACTGTACGGATTGCTGGAAGAAACTACTCGCCATTTTACGGAGGAACCGCTTCATATTGCGCTATGGATCCGAATTTGGCTGTTTCCGCCCGCTGCACTGAAGGAAGAATTATTGCAACGTATGATGGATCTCCATAAGCGTTTGGAGCAGGATGTGACCAAGATGATACAAAAAGGGATTGCCCAAGGAGAAATACGGGCTGGATCCCCTTATGATATGGCATTTGCTTTTCTTTCCCTTATGGACGGGTACTTGATGCGAATCAACTGCTACGGACCGGGCAATTATGCCACCCAGCCGATTGATATATGGAATTGTTTTTGGCCGGGTATTCGCAAACAACGGCAGCAAGAATAGGACAAGAACAGAAATCTTTTGAACAAGCATAAGCAGGAGGGAACAATTGTGTCAAAACAATGGCAGAAGACAGGTTGGGGAAAAACGCTGGTTTTATTGCTGTTCGGTTTACAGGCGGTGCTTTTATTCAGTGGCTGCGGACGGCAGCAGGCCAATATTCCGGAAACGTGGGGCCGGGCGGAAGCCAAGGAAATTGACATCAATACGAAAATTGCCGGCCGGGTTGCTACCTTGCTGGTCAAGGAAGGGGATGCTGTCCAAGCGGGCCAGGTGATTGCCCGCATTGACAACCGCGATATTCTGGCCAAAGCGGAGCAGGCCAAAGCTGCCATCCAGGCGCTTGAAGCCCAGTCCTCCCAAGCAAGCACAGTAACCAATCTGCAAGACCGGACGTCCCAGGCTTCGCTGACGACGGCGAAGGCGCAGGTGGAAAAAGCGCGGTCGGATTTGGCTGTAGCCGAAACGGATTATGCGCGTTATCAAGGACTATTGCAGTCCGGAGCAGTATCGCAGCAAGTGTTTGATAATATGCGCTTAAAATACCAAGTAGCTCAGTCAACCTACGCGCAAGCTGTGTCGCTGCAAGAAACGGCGGAAGCCGGTTTGCTGCAAACTCGAGTCAATCTGGATAACGAAGCAGCGATAATGGGGAAATTGGCTCAAGCGCAGGCGGCTTTGACCGAGGTTGAAGTGTATGTGGATGAAACGGAGATCCGGGCGCCGATCAGCGGGATTATTTCCGCCAAATATGTGGAACAGGGTGAAATGGTTTCGACGGGAACGCCGCTTGTGGCGATTCAAGATCCGGTGGACAATTGGATCAATTTGAAAGTGCGGGAAACGGAATTGAGTAAATACCACCTGCAGGATGAAGTAACATTGGAAGGCCGCGATCCCGGCTTACGGATAACAGGAAAAATTGTTGATATCAGCAAAAAACCGGAATTTGCCACCTACCGTTCTACCAATGAACGGGGTGAAAATGATGTGATTACGTTTAATGTGAAAATCCGGGTAAACTCGGATCAAGTCCGCCCGGGCATGCGATTCCGGATTGCTGCGGGAGCGCGTTGATATGAACGTTTTAACAGTCGCCCAACGCGAATTGAGGATGATGTTTGTTAGTCAGCCGAAAATTGCGGCGGTATTGTTCGGCGTTCCGGTATTGTATGTATTATTGTTCGGCATGCTGTATTCGGCCAATATTGTCAAATATATTCCGACAATCGTGTATGATCAGAGCCACACGGAAGTAAGCCGGACCCTGATCCAGGCATTTGAGGACTCGGAACGGTTTCATGTTGTCGCTTACGCAACGGCTCAGGAAGACGTCGATATATATTTGCAGGAGGAAACAGTTCAGGCGGCTATCGTGATTCCACCTGATTTTGCCCGCGACATCAAAAAAGGGTCAGCCACGCAGGTTCTGCTGATTGTCAACGGCACTAACCTGTTGTATGCCAACCCGGCTGTCGGATCGGCCCAGGAAATCGTCCAAACCTTTTCAGCCGGGGCCGGGCAGCAATTAATGGAAAAAGCGGGACAGCTTCCGGAAACGGCTTTGGGCAGTTCTGCTCCCGTGCGGTTTGGCCTGCGCATTTTGAATAATCCGACTTATGGATATGCCAATTTTATTGTGGGTGGGCTGGGCGCAAATGGCTTACAGTTGGGCATTGTTTTGGCAATTTGCACGACACTGACCGGTATTTTCCGGCGGTTGGAAGAGTGGCAGGGGATTTCTTCCTGGCAAATTGTACTTGGCAAATTGCTGCCGTACTGGGGATGGGGCGTTGTCTCCTATCTTGCGTATTTGGTGATTGCCTATCAGTTTTTGCTGTTGCCGGTAAAAGGGAGCTTGTTGGAACTGTTGATGGTTGGCTCGGCGTTCGTTTTTGCCGTAAGCTCGATTGGACTGTTTTATTCGGCGATTGCGCCGAACGAGATCCAGGCGATCCAACTGCCGGTCGCCTATATTATGCCGGCTTTTTTGTTTTCCGGTTATATCTGGCCGGATTTTGCTATGAATACCTTTAGTAAGATTGTTTCTTCGATCCTGCCTTTGACATATGCCGCTGTGGATATACGGGATTTGATGCTGACTGGCTATGCGCCGGCGCTGTACAGTGATCTGACGGTTTTATCAGCCATGGGTGGAGTGCTGCTCATGCTGTCAATCGGCATTGTTTCCTTCCGCCGTCGCCGCAATGAAGGCGAACAACGGAAGCTTGACGGGGAGGGAATCAAGTGATGTTTTGGCAGATTTGCAAGCAAGAACTGTATTGGATCTTTCGCAAAGATCCGCGCCGTGCTTTCTATCTGTTTGGTTCTTCTTTGTTTTATGTAATTTTATTCGGACTGCTCTATAACCCGAATCTTGTCAATGCCATTCCGACGGTGGTGTATGATCAGGACCAGACTGTGCTTAGCCGGGCCCTTGTCCAGGGGTTTGATGATTCGGAGCGGTACCGTATTGTGGAATATGTGACTTCCGAAGAAGAAATGAACATGGCGATCCAGAACAAAACGGCGCATGCCGCCATTTCGATACCGCCCAATTTTGCCCGCGATATAAAAAAAGGGGTAAGTTCGCAAGTGCTGGTGTCCGCCAATGGATCGAATATCGCGGTCGGCAATGCGATTATCAGTTCGGCACAGGAAATTATTGCCACCTTTTCGGCCCGGGTCAGCCAAGAGTTGGCTGAGAAGTCGGCGGGACTGCTGCCGGCTTCCGCCGCGCATTATTCCGCTCCGGTGACCTTTCAACTGCGGGTCCTCAACAATCCAAACTTAGGTTATTTGAATTTTTTTGTTCTCGGTGTGGTGATGGCTGCTTTGCAGGAAGGGATTTTGTTGGCGTTGGGCAGCAGTCTGCTGAATGATAAGCATGATGCCGACCGCTTTGGCGAGGCAAAACCGATCCTGCTGTTTGCCGGCAAACTTTTTCCCTACTGGCTGGGCGGAATCATCGCATTCGCCTGTTCGCTGCTTCTGTCGGTATTGCTGTTTGCCATTCCCTGCCGGGGCAATCTGCTTCTTCTCTTGGTCTTGGGAGCCGCGTTCACATTTGCTGTGACGGCGTTGGGCGGATTGGCGGCGCTGGCCTTCAAAGACGAAGTCGACTTTAACCGTTTACTATTGATTTATGCGGTGCCGGCCTTTCTCTATTCCGGCTATACCTGGCCGCAGCAGTCGATGGATCAGTTTAGTTTCTGGCTGTCGTTCACTTTCCCCATGACATATGTAACGTCCAATTTGCGCAGTCTGATGGTTTCCGGGTATGCGCCGAACCTGGCAAATGGGATCGGAATGTTGTGTCTGATGGGCGGTGTTGCCTTTTGCCTGGCTGGAATGGTGTACCAGCGGCAGAGAAGGCGTTTTTTGGCACAGGCCGGGGAAGAGTAAGCGAAACGGATACTATCCAACGCTTCGACTCTGACGCTTGACCTCC
>JAGFXW010000181.1 GCA_017861495.1 Bacillota bacterium | reverse complement strand
CGGCAAAAACTTCATCAAGCGATTGATGAGATACTTGATTTGCGCAGCAAAGGCTGGTCGCAACAAGAAGTAGCCAAACAAATTGGGGTTGACCGTACGCTGGTTTCGCGGCTCGAGACACTGGGAGAGGTACGTAAAGGCGGAACGGTGGCGATTATCGGATTTCCGGTAATCAATCAGGAAGAAATCAAAAATATTGCCCGCCAGGAAGGCGTGGATTATTGTTTTTTACTGTCGGAACAAGAACGTTGGGATTATGTTGAAAGCAAGTCGGGGCTTGAGTTATTCAATACGATTATGGAGATCATTTCAAGCCTTCGTAAATATGATGTTGTCATTATTATTGGTTCTAACATGCGCATCAAACTTATCTCGACTTTGCTGGACAAAGAAGTAATTGGTGTTGAAATTGGCGAGTCGCCCATTGCCGAAGATAAGTATGCCGAACCGGAAATCATTCGAAAAATGATTCGGCAAATACATGTTTAAGGTGGGCAAACAATGAAAAAAGTAGTGAGTGTTAGTCTAGGCTCTTCCAAGCGGAACAGCAAAGCGATAGAAAATTTTGGCGGCGAAACGTTTAGCATTGAACGGATTGGAACCGATGGCGATAAAAGCAAAGCGATCCAAATAATTCGGGAAATGGATGGAATGGTTGATTGTTTTGGCATGGGTGGGACAGACTTATACATTTATGCCGGAAAAAAACGATATACGTTTCGCGAGTCGTCAGCAATTGCTGCTGCTGCGAAAAAAACGCCGATTGTTGATGGCAGCGGAATTAAAAATACTTTGGAGCGCCGGGTTGTCGGCTATCTGCGGGAAAATAGAATTTTTCGGTTTCAGGATCGTAAGGTGCTTTTAGTGTGTGCTGTTGATCGTTTTGGGTTGGCGGAGGCATTAGTGGAGGCCGGCAGTGATGTTGTCTTTGGCGATTTGATGTTTGGGTTGGGTTTGCCCATGCCGATCCGCAAACTCGGCACGTTGAATTTTTTGGCTGCGTTCGTGGCGCCTGTTGTTACCCAATTGCCAATTTCGCTGTTTTATCCTACCGGAGCCAGTCAAAATGAGATAAAACCCCGGTTTTCTTCATACTTTCAAGAAGCCGATGTGATTGCCGGCGATTTCCACTTTATTCGGCGCAATATGCCGGAAAATTTGGACGGAAAAATGGTTATCACCAATACGGTAACGCAGGAGGACGAAGTGCTGTTACGGCAAAGAGGCGTGAAAACATTAGTGACAACAACACCGGAAATGGGCGGCCGCTCGTTTGGGACAAACATCCTGGAAGGAATATTGGTAGTATTGGCGGATAAGAAGCCTGAGGATCTTTCAGCAAGTGATTATGATCGAATTTTGGACGAAGCTGGCATTAAACCGCGAATAAAAACGCTGCGAGATTAAGGAAGGTGACCTTATTTTGGAAAATTTTTCATTTATTTTGCACCCATTGACACCGGACGATGTTTCACGTAAATTCCCTGTGACAAAAAAAATGCCCGATCGATTAGTCGAGCACATTATTAAATATATTCCGCCCTTTAAAGCCTCGCATATTACCGGCGTTGTTTCGCCGCATGCCGAACTGGAAGGCTGGTTTGTAGCCTGCCCGCTCACATCGCGGCAAATGGTGGAGATGCCGGAAGAATATGTAATCCATAAAATAATAAAAGCGGGAAAAGTGGCGGAAAAGTTAGGCGCTAAAATCATCGGCTTGGGCGCGTTCACTTCGGTTGTTGGTGATGCAGGGGTTACGATTGCCAACAATTTAAATATTCCTGTTACTTCGGGTAATAGTTACACGGTTGCCACTGCGTTGCAGGGAGCCCGCCAAGCTGCTAAACTGATGGGGATTGACATGAAAAAGGCTAATGTGGTTGTTATTGGCGCTACAGGGTCCATTGGCGCTGCATGCGCGCAAGTTTTGGCCAAAGACGCTTCCCGCTTGACTTTGGTTGCCCGGACGGAAGCAAAGTTAGCTAAACTAGCGGAACATATACGGTCTAGTGAAGGGGCGACGGTCCACACAACATCAGATACAAAATCGGCTATCCAGGCAGCCGATGTAATCATTACTGTAACGAGCGCAGTTGATTGCATCATTGAGCCGGAAGATTTGAAACCGGGTTCGGTTATCTGCGACGTTGCCAGGCCTAGAAACGTTTCACAGCGTGTGTTAGAGTTGCGAAACGATGTTTTGGTTATTGAAGGCGGTGTTGTTGATGTGCCGGGGAACGTGGATTTTGGCCTTAATTTTGGCTTCCCGCCCAAAACGTCTTACGCTTGCATGGCAGAAACAATGATTTTAGCCTTGGAAAAACGGTATGAGAGTTTCACGTTGGGTCGCGAATTGAGTGTAAAGCAGATTGAGACTATTGAACAGTTAGCAGAAAAGCATGGTTTTAAACTTGCTGGATTTCGCAGCTTTGAAAGGGCGGTTACGAACCAGCACATTGAGATGATTAAACGCAATGCAGAGAAGGCCTATGAGCGGAAACGACGGTGCGGAACCTGAAAAGGTTAGAAAATATTGACAAAGCTGCTTTTTGTGCCTATAATAAACTAAATGTAGAGGAGAAATTTGTTTCCCGTTACACACCTCTTGCTCGGGAAAAAGTGTCAAGTTATTCACTTGGCACTATTTATATTTGCTGCTTTGCTTTAAGGCAATGAAGTAACGGGATAGGACCAGGTCCATGAAAAAGAACAGGTCTTTGTTTGCCGGATATATCGTTCCGGCGAACCAGATCGTGGTTGATTATAGCATTGATTGCAGCGGAATGATGTAAATTTTAGAGAATAAAGGAGAGACAAAATAATGGCAGAAAAGCAAACCATCCTTACTGAAGAGGGCTTAAAAAAAATAGAATTGAAGCTGGAGCAGTTGAAGTCGGTGCGAAGACGGGAAGTTGCTGAGCGTATTAAACAAGCAATTGAATTCGGTGACATTAGTGAGAACTCTGAGTATGAAGATGCCAAAAATGAGCAGGCTTTCATTGAAGGCGAAATTATTACATTAGAGAAAATGATCCGCAATGCAAAATTGATTGATGAAAAACAGATTAGCACGGATGTTGTTACAATTGGCGCTACCGTACAAGTAAAAGATCTTGAATATGGCGATACAATGGAATATACGATCGTTGGTTCGGCTGAAACCGATCCGAGTGCGCTGCGCATCTCTAATGAATCCCCGGTTGGCGCTGCTGTTTTGGGTCGCGCAGTCGGCGAAATTGTGGAAGTTCTCGTTCCGATGGGAACGTTAAAATATGAAATTGTGCATATAAAATAAGCATTCAGTGATTTTTTTATACAGGATAAACGAAAACCATTGGTGTGCCTGATCAGCATGAATAGGAGAGAATATTAATGTTGGATGAAAAAGAACCGGTTGTGGCTACAACGGAAGATTTGAATGAACAGATGCAAGTCAGACGTGAGAAAATGTCAGCGATTGCAGCATTAGGGATTGAACCTTTTGGAAGGCATTATGAACCTACTCATGGCTGTGGCGATATTGTTAAAAATTTTGATACCCTTGAAAACCGGAAAGTTCGTATAGCAGGACGCGTTTTAACGGTTCGCGGGCATGGCAAAGCCAGCTTTGCCAATCTGTTAGATATGTCCGGGAAGATACAAGTTTATTTGCGGCAAGATGTTTTGGGCGAGGAAACATATGAACAGCTTCACTTATTAGATATTGGCGATATTATTGGCATTGAGGGGACTGTTTTCCGCACCCAGCGGGGCGAAATCAGTGTCAAAGCGACTAAATTCCAATTTTTGTCCAAGGCATTACGTCCCTTGCCGGAAAAATGGCATGGCCTAAAAGATGTTGAAACACGTTATCGGCAGCGGTATTTGGATTTGATTGTTAACCCGGATGTGCAAAAAACATTTATCATTCGCAGTAAAATTATTCAATCCTTGCGGCGGTTCCTTGACAGCAAAGGCTTTTTGGAAGTTGAGACGCCAATCTTGCATCCTATCGCCGGCGGAGCGGCTGCCCGCCCGTTTACCACGCATCATAATGCACTTGACATGAAATTGTATATGCGTATTGCGCCGGAATTATATTTAAAACGTTTGGTTGTCGGCGGTTTTGAAAAAGTGTATGAAGTGGGACGCAATTTCCGTAATGAAGGAATTTCGATAAAACATAATCCTGAATTTACTATGGTTGAATTGTATCAGGCCTATGCGGATTACCAAGTTGTTATGAACTTAGCCGAACAGTCCGTTGCAACTATTGCACAAGAAGTACTTGGGACTACCAAAATTTCTTATCAAGGACAGGAAATTGATTTGACTCCGCCATGGGAACGATTAACCATGACCGAAGCGGTTAAAAAATATTCCGGGGTTGATTTCACGCTCATAAAAACAGTGGAAGAAGCTCGGGAAGCAGCGGAAAAACTCAATATTGCCTATGAACCCAAACATGGGATTGGGGCTATTATGAATTTGGTGTTTGAAGAAATGGTAGAAGAGCACTTGATTCAACCGACCTTTATTATTGGCCATCCTACGGAAATTTCGCCGTTGGCGAAGCGCAATAAAGAAAATCCGGAGATTGCCGACCGCTTCGAGGCCTTTATTTTCGGCCGGGAAATTGGCAACGGTTTTTCGGAATTAAATGATCCGATTGATCAAAAAAATCGCTTCTTGAAGCAAGTTGCGCAACGCGAATCTGGTGATGACGAAGCACATATGATGGATGAGGACTATGTAACGGCGCTTGAATATGGTTTGCCGCCGACTGGGGGACTGGGACTCGGGATTGACAGGATAGTTATGTTCTTAACAGACAGCTATTCCATTCGTGATGTAATATTATTCCCGCATATGCGGCATAAAGGCTAACGTTTCGCTCTAAGAATTCAGAAAGCGTCATCGCGCTCTCTGAGTTTTTAGAGCGAATTTGTTTGTTTTGCAAAAATTATGCAATTTGTCAAATATGCAATGAAGAGCTTGTAGTTCCTGTTGTGGCATGGCGGAAGCCTGTGCTCTACTTTGCTATAAGAATCAAATATATATGTATATATGGTTATTTTTAAAAAAATACCTGGATTTGGTTGGTTGACAACTACTTGGGAGTATGCTATTATTTAAAAGTCGCTGACAAGCGGCGAAGAAAAAACAAAATGGCTTGACAGACGGTAAAACGTGTGTTAAGATAAAATTCCGTCACAGCGAAAGCGGTAACGGGCAGCCGGTGAAAAACAGCCGGCGGTGTTCCTTGAAAACTGAACAATGTAAGGTTA
>JAGFXW010000180.1 GCA_017861495.1 Bacillota bacterium | reverse complement strand
CGGGTTTGGCTACAAGCACTCGGATCCGTTTTTCCATCATTCATTCCTCCGCTCCCTTTTCGCTTACAGACTGATGTGCGCTTCGTATTCACCAAACACGTTGCGCAGTACGCCGCAGATTTCACCCAACGTCCCGTACGCTTTTACTGCGTCCAGAATAAATGGCATCAGATTTTTTTGCTCATCGGCGGCCGCAGCCTCTAACGCAGCCAGCGTCTTCGCCAGTGCCGCATCATCCCGTTTGGCCCGCAACGCCTTCAATTTTGCAGTTTGCAGTTCGCCAACCGTCGCGTCAATCCGCAACAGGCCTTCCTGCGGTTTTTCCTCGATCTGGAATTGATTCACGCCAACAATAATCCGCTGTTTCGTTTCGACTTCCATCTGCCATTTATAGGCGCTTTCCTGAATTTCCCTCTGGATGTACCCTTTTTCAATGGCCACTACCGATCCGCCCATATCATCGATCTTGTGGATATAATCCCAACATTCTTTTTCAATCTGGTCCGTCAAGGCTTCAATGTAGTACGAACCGGCCAATGGATCGACCACATCCGCCAGGCCGCTTTCATAGGCGACAATCTGCTGTGTCCGCAAGGCCGTGCGCACGGCATCTTCGGTAGGCAGCGCCAGCGCTTCATCCTTGGAGTTCGTGTGCAGTGACTGCGTGCCGCCCAAAATAGCCGCCACCGTTTGCAGCGTAACCCGCACAATATTGTTTTCCGGCTGCTGCGCCGTCAACATCGATCCCGCCGTTTGTGTATGCACACGCAGCATCCAGGATTTCGGGTTCTTCGCGCCAAACCGTTCTTTCATGACTTTCGCCCAGACGCGCCGGGACGCCCGGAATTTGCAAACCTCTTCCAATACATTGTTGTGGGCGTTCCAGAAGAAGGAAAGCCGTCCGGCAAAATCATCCACATTGAGGCCGGCTTTAATGGCTGCGTCGACATAGGCGATGCCGTCGGCAATGGTAAAGGCGATTTCTTGCGCCGCTGTCGACCCGGCTTCCCGGATATGATAGCCGGAAATGGATATGGTATTCCATTGCGGCACATGCTGGGAGCAATACTCAAAAACATTCGTAATCAGGCGCATGGACGGCTGGGGCGGAAAGATATACGTTCCACGCGCCGCATATTCTTTCAAAATATCATTCTGGATTGTGCCATTGAGTTTATCCGGCGAAACGCCCTGCTTCTCGGCCACGGCAATGTACATAGCCAACAAAACGGCAGCCGGCGCATTGATCGTCATGGAGGTGGAAACCTTCCCAAGGTCAATGCCGTCAAACAGGATTTCCATGTCGGCCAGGGAATCAATGGCTACACCGACTTTACCCACTTCGCCTTCGGCAATCGGATCATCCGAATCATAGCCAATCTGCGTCGGCAAATCGAACGCGCAAGACAAGCCGGTCTGTCCCTGTTCCAGTAAATACTTATACCGCTGGTTCGATTCTTCCGCCGTTGCAAAACCGGCGTATTGCCGCATCGTCCACAGGCGGCCCCGGTACATCGTCGGCTGCACGCCGCGTGTGAACGGATATTCGCCGGGAAATCCCAAATCGCGTTCATAATCCAGATTTTCCGTATCCAAGGGTGTATACAAACGGTTGTGCGCCAGGTTTTTCCGTTCCGGATGCTTGGCAAGCGCTTTTTCCACCTTGGCATCATAAGCCTGTTTTTTCGCTTCCAGTGTTTCGTTAGCCACTGTTCTTCCCCCTTATGATTGTTTGTAGTTGTTTAACCGTCTATGGACAAATCGAATTAGAAAAAGGACCGTAGAATTCCGTTGTTCTTTTTTTCAGCGCATCGACTTCGTCTGTAAAAACCGGGTATGCCAGGAAAGCGCTTCCTCCAATAAATGCGGCGTATGGGCAAAGCATGTACTTTTTTCCGCCCGCTGTAAATAATCCAGCAGCAACGGCCGATAATCCGGATGGGCGCAATTGTTTATTATCACCCTGGCCCGTTCCTTCGGGCTTAATCCGCGAACATCCGCGATGCCCTGCTCCGTAATAAACACGTCAATATCATGTTCGGTATGGTCGATATGCGAACACATCGGTACAACCGAAGAAATATCGCCACATTTGGCGGTAGAATTACTGAAAAAAATACTTAAACGGGCATTGCGGGCAAAATCGCCAGACCCACCAATCCCATTCATCATTTTAGTTCCCATAATATGGCTTGAATTCACATGCCCGTACATGTCAAACTCAATGGCCGTATTCATCGCGATAATACCCAATCGCCGGACCAGTTCCGGACTATTGGCAATTTCCTGCGGACGCAGGATGATTTTTTCTTGATATTCCGGCAACTTTCGATACAACCGTTTCAATCCTTCCGGCGATGGCGACAAGGATGTCCCTGAGGCAAAATCCAATTTCCCGGCATCAATCAAATCCAACATCCCATCTTGGATCACTTCCGTATAAACCTGCAAATTCCGGTACGGCGCATGCACCATTCCGGCCATGACCGCATTGGCTACCGAACCAACGCCGGATTGCAGCGGCAGTAGATTCTGCGGCAGCCGGCCATGCCGGATTTCAAAGGCAAAAAAATCGATCAGGTGGCCGCTAATGGCCCGCGCTGCGTCATCAATGGCCGCCAACGGCCGAACCGCATCCGCAATATCGCACGGAACAATGCAGGTAATTTTATCCGGTCCCGCAGGGATATAGGGCGTCCCAATACGATCATCCACCCTGACAAGCGGAATCGGCAAACGATACGGTGGATCCTGAGGAATGTAAACATCATGCATTCCTTCCAACGCAAGCGGCTGACTGGTGTTCACCTCGACAATCACCATATCGGCGCTTTGGACATACGATGCGGAGTTTCCCATGGAAGTAGTCGGAATGATATGCCCCTGTTCGGTAATCGCGCATGCTTCCACGATCGCAACATCAATTTTCCCGCCCAAGTCCCCAGAGCGGGACATCTGCGCAACATGGCTCAGATGCAGGTCGATATACTCAACGCTGCCATCATTGATTAACTTGCGCAAGGTATCATTCGTTTGATAAGGAAGTCGTTTGCGGATTGCGCCCGCTTCGGCAAGCGCGCCGTCCAATTCCTGGCCAACGGAAGCGCCGGTCCACAAATTGATTTGAAAATGCTCTTTTTTTATTCTCTCCGCCAACGCTAACGGAACGGCTTTGGGATAACCGGCCGGGGTAAAACCGCTGGTGGCGACGTTCATTCCGGGTTTGATCATGGCTGCCGCATCTTGTGCGCTGACGATCCGGGCTTGCAGCGCCTGGTTCCGAACACGCTCCTTAATATCAATCATCTACCTTCTCCTATTCGCTTATCACTAATAACAACAATCGGTTGATATAGAGAAAGATGCACCTGCATACTAATGGCACATCTTTCTTTTTCGTTCAGCTTATATAGAATTCGCCCCGATAATTTTTTTCTGTTTCGCTGTTTCTTCAATTTTTGCCTGAAACTGTTCTGGCGTAGGAAGTTCGTCCAGCGCCCACCAAGGGGAATATCCGTTCAATTGCTCCACCGAAAACGAACCGGTCGCTACGGCAACGGTATAGGCTCCGATTGCCTGTCCGCATTGGATATCATGCGGCGTATCGCCAATGACGAAGAGATTGGCCGCTTGTTGCAGTGGACATAGCGCTTCTGCTGCCTGCAGCGCCGAACGGGCAATCTCAATCCGGCTGGATCGATGATCACAAAACGCACTGTAGGAAAAATCAAAGTACTGCGCTAATCCAAGATGCTGCAATTTTATTTCCGAACCGATGCGGCTGTTGCCGGTTAACAACAAGGTTTTATAATCATCCTGATGGCGAAAATGATTTAACGTCTCAAAAATTGATGGCAATATCCTGCATGCCCGTTTCGCAAGATGCTGAGGCAATAACGTTTCATACCGGTCCGTTAACGTGATAATTTCTTCGTGCAGCGGCTGCCTTCCTACTACCGCCTCGACAATCTGGGCGGCAATCGAATGATCGGTCATTCCGGCCGAACGGACAGTAGAAAAGTCAACCGACCGGTTCCATAATTGGCTGGTCGCTTGCTCAAACGCGTACAAGCCAGCGCCTGATGTCCGGATCAGTGTCCCATCGATATCCCAAAAGAGAATATTCAAATTTGCTTCCCCTTCCTATGGTTCCAACACTGGCTTTTCGCCATAACCAGCCCTACCCGCCTATCATCTTGACCGGCCGGTAGCCAAGAGCAAAAATTTCATCCTCGGGAACAACGCGGGCAATCGCAGTCGTCAAATGAATCGCCAGGTCCACCTGCACGTCTCCCTGATACAATTTCCCGTTTTTATTCGCAATCAGCCGCAACACCGGCCGCCATTGCAAACCGGACCGGACATCGATTACCACTCCGTAATCACCGGTATTCAGCTGAACAACACAGCCAACCGGATAAACGGCTAAGTGGCGTAAAAACAAGTGCAAAATCTCGCCATCGAGATGATTGTCGACCAATGCCATTAAGATTTCATACGCCTCATGCGGCAGCATTCCTGCGCGGTACGGGCGATCGGAAACAAGGGCGTCATACACATCGGCAATCGCCACAATGCGGGCATATTCGTGGATGTCTTTCTGTTTCAGCCCCCGTGGATAGCCGCTGCCGTCATACTTCTCATGGTGCTGGAAAGCGACATGCATGGCCAGCAACGATAAAGTGGGATGTTTTTGCCGTAAAAATTCGAAGCCTTTTTCCGGGTGTAATTTAATAATCGCCATTTCTTCCGGCTCCAATTTGCCGGGTTTGTTGAGGATTTCCTGCGGGATCATCATTTTTCCTACATCATGCAGCAAAGCCCCTAACGCTAAATCCATCAATTTCGGATTGGGATATCCCATCACGGTCCCGATCAACACCGCAATGGCGCAAACCTGCACCGAATGAACAAAGGTATAGTCATCATGCGTCCGTATCTCCGTCATGTGCAGCATGACCTGCGAATTCGAAAGAATCTCCGCCACAATTTGCCGGGCTGTGTTCTGGAGTTTATCCGCGTTGAGCTGATGCGTTATCCGGAAATCCCGGAATACTTGCTGAACTTTGCTAACAGCCTGCACACGCACTTCTTCACGCATAACTTCAGGGACTTCTGCGCCCTCAAAATAGGGATTACGAACATAAACCGACAATATTCCTATTTTCTCCAATAGGCGAATCCTGCTTTGGGTTAATTCCATTCCCTCCGCAAGCATCAGTTTGCCATCCGCTCCAAAAATATTTCGCGCAACCACCATCCCTGGGGTAGCATG
>JAGFXW010000179.1 GCA_017861495.1 Bacillota bacterium | reverse complement strand
TATATTTTTCTTTGCATTGTCCAATTGCTTTTGTACGGTATCATATACGTGGACAGGATACCCTTGCAAAACAAATTTTGTCGCCCAACTGGATCCAATGATGCCTGCGCCTACACAAGCGACTTTCGTGATTTGATTCGTTTTCATAGTAATCCCTCCCATAAAATCCTTTTTACAGAAAGCAATCCGCAACATCATCCTTGATGCAATCGGAAAATAGAATATATTCAATAAATTCAAGATGCAATAACAATATTTGTGAAATATTTCTCATTCGTTTTGACACGAATTGCATTTATTTAGTCTGTGAAGGCCTGGCAAATTTTTTTGTATACAAATCCCCAGGCCTGTAGCATTTTTTACCACCTAGTTTTGTTGCCAATCCTATTGCACAACTTCACCGGCTTTGACCGCTTCATCGTATGCCTCTCGTATGGCAGTTTGCATATTACCCAGCTTATTCGCACTGCCAATCAGAGACAATTTCTCGACTTTTCCCTGCAGTTCTTCGTACAGCTCATTCACCGAAGCTGTTTTCCCGGCATCAATCACCGTATCGGCCAAAATTACTTCTTGGCCAGCCGGATTTTTTACGACAACTTCGCCCTGCCGAATGGCAATTACTTCTGTTTGTTTCATCATTTTTACATGGAATTGTTCCAGTTTTTTCAGCATCGACCAACGAGTGCTGGTGCCAATGCCTTTGCCAAAACTTCGACCCGTTTCCAAGATAGTGATCTGTTTATTGCCTTGCGTCAGCAAGCGGTAGACTTCTTCCGGTTTTTCCGCTTGGTGCAAGAGTTGAAAGCGTAATTCCTGAGAACTCATGGTTCCCATTTCAGCAAGTGATAAGGCCGTTTCCACCCCAAGCCGTTCACCGCCAATAATCACGATGTTCGAACCGGTTTTAACTTTCTTGCTCAAAACATCCCAAGCATGGACAACCGTTGCCCCTTCTTCCGGTTTGACGGACAGAGCAACCGGTTTTGCCCCGGTAGCAATAACAACGCGTTTAAACATGCCTGCGTTCACAACTTCTAAGATCATGCCCGCAGTGGCCTTTTTCCCATAACAAACCGTGACTTTCTCTTCATTGCAGGCCCGGTTCAAATATTGGATCAACCGGCCAATTTCATGCCGTCCGGGCGACGCCGCCGCCAACCGCACCTGTCCGCCGGAATGGGCCGCTTCTTCCCAGATAGTCACGTAATGGCCGCGTAACGCTGCGACCCGTGCATATTCCAAGCCGGCCGGTCCCGCACCGACTACTAAAATCTTTTCCGGCTTGTCCGCCTTGACCTGTACCGGCAATAGAGAAGCCTCCATAAGATCCGACTCTCTGCCAGCTTCAGCGTTCGTGAGGCAGTTTACTTGCTTGCCGGAAAAAATATTATCCATACACCCTTGATTGCAGGCGATACACGGGCAAATCGACGCATAGTTTCCGTTTGCCGCCTTGTTGGCTAATTCCGGGTCAGCTACAAAACCTCTGGCAATCCCGACAAAATCCGCATCACCGTTGTCTATAAGAGGTTCCGCCAATTGAATATGGATCCGATTGCAAGCAATGACCGGAATCGAAACAGTTTCCTTAATCGCCTTAGCCAAATAAGCATACATACCCGGTGGGACATCCATGGTAAGCTGCGGCACCTGCGTTTCGTGCCAGCCACCGGTGACATTCAGGGCGTCTACCCCTGCTTTTTCATAGGCCTGGCAAACTTGTTTCGCTTCATGGTTTGTATTTCCGCCCGGAACAAAATCATTTCCGGCTACCCGCATCATGATCGGGAATTCCGGTCCTACAGCTTCGCGGACAGCAGCAATTACCTCCAGCGGAAACCGTAATCGCGCTTGCAAATCACCGCCATACTGATCCTGGCGTTTGTTCGTGACCGGCGATAAAAATTGCGAAATTAAATAACCGGCGCTGCCTACCAGTTCAACGCCGTCAAACCCAGCAGTTTTTGCCCGTTTTGCGGCCAAGGCAAAAAACGCGGTAATTTCGTTAATTTGCGTTTGCGTCAGCTCCTGCGGCGTTTCTCCTGTAAACCGGGAAAATACAGGCGATGGAGCTACGGCCGGAATTCCACCGTATTCCGCCGAGCGGGCATATCTGCCTGGGTGAAATAATTGGGGAAAAACCTTAGCGCCCTCCGCATGGATCGCTTCCGTCAAGGAACGAAGCCCCGGTATAAAGCGGTCATCATTGATTTCCAGCATACCGTGCTGGTTGACACGCAGCGGATCAATACCCGCAGCGCCAACAATGATCAACCCGACTCCGCCACGTGCGCGCAAACGATAAAATTCGGTGATTTTATCGTTGACTTCACCATTCGGACAATACGCCAAATGCATCGGAGTCATGATAAGACGGTTTTTAATTTCGACGGAACCAATGTTCCCAGGAGAATATAACTTTGACATGATCGGCTCCCTCCTCCGTTTACACAACACTAAACCGAACATCCTCAATTTACAGATATCGGATAAATACCTCCACGGAATCCAACCCGCCTTGGTTCCGTGGAGGTATTAGGGAAAAATCCTGCTTATTTCTCGTAATCGTAGAAGCCGGCGCCGACTTTTCTGCCAAGGCGGCCAGCCCGGGCGAGAGATTTAATGGCATGCGGAGCAGCCCATCTCTTGTCTTTTGTTTCCTCATAGAAATAATCCATAACGGCAATCGTGAGGTCGATGCCGCCAATGTTGTCCATCATTTCGAACGGCCCCATTGGATAATTCAAGCCCAATTTCACGCCGGTGTCGATATCCTGCGGAGTAGCCACTCCCTCTTCCACCATTTGAAGAGCTTCCAGGAATTGAGCAAACAGAAGCCGATTAACGATGAACCCAGGAGTGTCTTTTTTCGATACGATCGGCGATTTTCCGAGATCGATACCCAATTGTTTAACAATCTCCAACGTTTCATCGCTAGTGCTGTAGCCCTTGATAATCTCTACCAAACGCATGATTTGGGCAGGATTGAAGAAATGCATGCCGATTACTTTATCCGGCCGTTTCGTCGCTGCCGCAATCTGAGTAACAGACATAGAAGAGCTGTTGGTTGCCAGGATAACATCCGGGCGGCAGATTCTGTCCAAATTAGCAAACGCTTCGGTTTTAATTTTCAAGTTTTCGATAATGGCTTCTACTACAAAATCAACGGAAGCGAAATCTTCCTGGCTCGTCGTAGTTTTCATCCGGCCAAGAACTGCTTCTTTTTCTTCCACCGTCATTTTTCCTTTGGCGATGCTTTTGTCCATAAACTTCGCAGCCCGTTCAATCGCGCCGTCAACAAACCGTTGCTCGATATCGCAAATAATAACATTAAAGCCTTTCATAGCAGCTACATGAGCGATCCCGCCGCCCATTGCGCCTGCTCCCAATACACCAATTGTTTGAATTGCCATGTTAACACCCTCATCTTTCTGCTTTTAATATTTATATAGTGTGAGAAAAAATTCTATGCTTTCACTTTGGCGTTCACTACCGCAGCAACCGCACCCGGTTCTTCCTGGAAAATTCCACCCGGCATGAGTTTCGGATTCTTGATGATCGGTTTGAAATCCATCTGTTGCAGAATGTCTTTCTCCAGGTCAATGCCCGGAGCGATTTCGATCAGTTCCACGCCTTCCGGAGTCAGTTCGAAAACGGCTCGTTCTGTTACATACAGAACTTCTTGTTTGACCTGTTGAGCATATTTACCGCTAAAAGTGATTTGTTCCACTGCGGAAACGAATTTTTTTGCTTTGCCTTCTTGTACAATATGCAGTTTCCCGTCTTCTACTTTTACTTTTAAACCACCGGTAGTAAAAGTTCCGACAAAAACGCATTTTTTGCTGTTTTGCGCTATATCAATAAATCCGCCAATGCCAATCGGTTCGCCATTCACTTGGCTGACGTTCATATTGCCCGTACCGTCGACCTGTGCCAAGCCTAGAATAGCCACATCGATCATGCCGCCGTTAAAAAAGTCAAATTGATGGCCCATTGCCACGATTGCTTCCGAATTATAGCAGCAGCCAAAATCATGTGCTCCGGCCGGAACGCCACCTACATGGCCGGCTTCCGTAGTCATCGTGAACAGATGGTTGATTTTTTCTTCTGCGCATACCGCGCCTGCAATTTCCGGGATACCAACGCCGTTATTAACAACAGCCCCTGGGAACAATTCCATATCCGCCCGTCTGGCAATCACTTTACGTTCGGTCAGCGGCTCTGGCGGGACTGCGCCAAGCGGAACCTTGATATCACCAGCATATACTGGACTGAAATAGGTCTGCCCGGTTTGGAAATGATTTTCCGATTGAGCAACAACCACGTAATCAATCATAATACCCGGGACCGTCACTTCTTTCGGGTGCAATGTTCCCGCTTTAACAATATGTTCTACCTGAGCAATAACAATCCCGCCACTGGCCTTAGCCGCTTGGGCAACTGATAATTGTTCCAGGGAATAGCCTTCTCTATACAACGAGAGATTGCCATTTTCATCGGCGACGGATCCGCGGATGATCGCAATGTCAAGCTTAGGAACTTTGTAATACAGCCACTCTTGCCCTTCCATTTCCACTACTTCTACAAGGTCTTCGCAAGCTTCAGTTTTCGGGTTCAGCTTACCACCGCTGCCAATCCGGGGATCAACAAACGTTCCCAAACCAACCTTGGAAAGAATCCCACCGCGGCGAGCAGCAATATTACGCGGCATTGTGGTCATGATGCCCTGAGGAAAACAATAAGCTTCTGTTTTATTGGCCTGTACCAATTTGGTCCAAGCCGGTCCGCAGCCTTTATAATGACCGCCGACAGATCTTTTAATCAGTCCTTCATGTGCTAAGTGGGCATAACCGCGGGTCGCACGGTTGCCAATCCCCGACGGATAATAGAACGTCAAGTCACGCGGATGACCCGTTTCCTTGAAACTCGTTTCAATCGCCATTACCACTTCTTCCGCAAACCCACCCAGAGTGATACCAGGGGTATAAATCGTAACACCATCTTTAATTAGTTTTACTGCTTCTTCCGCTGTTACTATTTTCGGCATACTTTCACTCCTTGTTCAATTATTCAAATTTCATTCGGAGTCCATATTTTGTTTTGTGCATTTATTATTTATTACAGTAAACCGGTTTCCGTTTTTCCGCAAATGCTTTCAAGCCTTCTTTTTGGTCTTGCGTCGAGCAAATCATGGCAAAGCAAGTTTTTTCCATTGCTGTCCCGCAATCCAAGCCCATGTTAGCGCCATAATTAATGGCTTCTTTCGCAAATTTTAATGCCATA
>JAGFXW010000041.1 GCA_017861495.1 Bacillota bacterium | reverse complement strand
CCCCCGCCGAACCCTTAGAGCGAACTTAGTTCGAGTGTTATAGCCTGTTGATCCCCGACCTAAGAGGGCGGGGTCTTACAGGCTGTTAACGAGATAAAACCCTAATGCAAGGGAGGGAGGACACTTGGATAACGAACCGAAGGAAAGCAAACAGGTCTTGCGCTATGGCGTGGCCGGAGCGGTTCTCATGATGGCCCTCGTTCTGGTGATGAGCGCCAGCCTCGCCTATGTTGACCAGCCCCAGTTCTGCGGCAGCTGCCATTCTATGAAAGAAGTTTACGCCGGGTTTGCATCGTCAAACCACAAACAGTTCACCTGCGGCGACTGCCACCTGCCCCAGCAAAACATTGTCGTCAAACTATCGGCCAAAACCAAAAGCGGCATGAGCCACGTGTACCATGAAACCCTCAAGGATTATCCTGAACCGCTGACAGTCTCTGTCGAAGGGAAAAACATCCTGGCCGATAACTGCCGCCGCTGCCATGCCAGTACGGTTCAAAATACAAAGATGGCAACCAGCGGCCAAAACTGCACTTCCTGCCACCGTAATTTGGTTCATCAGGAAATGAACCTTGGAAAGTTTCTTGGCAAAGGAGGTCTTAGCGTTGACTAAAGGACAAAAAATCCTCGGTGGAGCCATCGTTCTGCTCATCGTATTCCTCGGTGTGGTTATCATCCGCGTCTGGGGCGTCCAGCCTCCTTCCGCAGTAAAAACAGTGGCCATAGCCAAAGGGGAATACGATCCTGCTGTCTGGGGCAAGTCGTACCCTCTGGAGTATAACAGTTATTTGAAAAACAAAGAAATGAAAGCTTCGCCTTCCGGCTACGGTGGCAGCCTATTGGTACAAAAATCGGACATGCAGCCGGAATTGAAAACAAATTTTGCCGGCTATGCGTTCAGCCTGGATTACAAAGAAGACCGGGGACACGTGTATGCTTTGATTGACCAGAAAGAATCCAAACGGGTAACACCGCAAACCGTTGGAACCTGTATTACCTGCAAAACTCCGTACATCGAAAAACTCTTTGCCGAACAAGGTTGGAATTACACAAAAACACCGCTTCTTACCCTGATCGACCAGGCAAAGCATCCGGTAAGCTGCGCGAATTGCCATGATCCGGATACCATGCAACTGCGGGTCCTTAATCCGGCCTTCAAAGAAGCAATGGGACGACTTGGCGTTGACCTAACAAAAGCATCGCGCGAAGAAATGCGTTCCTATGTTTGCGGCCAGTGCCATGCCGAATATTACATGGAACCAGGGACAAACCGGCTAGTCTTTCCTTGGGATAAAGGGTTTACACCGCAAAACATGTATGAATACTATTCTACAAAACCAAATAATTTTGAAAAGGATTGGGTCCATGGCATTTCCGGCGCGCTAATCTTAAAGGGGCAGCATCCTGATTTTGAGGAATGGAAAAACGGCACGCATGGCAAGTCCGGCGTTTCCTGCGCCGACTGCCATATGCCCTATATGCTGCAGGACGGGCAGAAATACACTTCCCATCATGTAACCAGCCCGCTCCATTACATTAAAGGATCTTGCCTGACCTGCCACCGCGGCCAGACAGAGGAATGGGCCTTGGATCAAGTCAAAACCAAACAAGATGCTGTGTTCCAAATGCAGCATGCCGCCGGTCAAAAAATTGCCCAAGCGCACCAAATCATCAAACAAGCCGCCGACTCCCCGGACGTTGACAGTGGACAACTCGCAAAAGCGCGGGAATTGATCCGCCAGGCCCAATGGTACTGGGATTATGTCGCCGCAGCCAATTCGATGGGCTTCCACAATTCCGTTCAGGAACTGCAAACCTTGGGCCAAGCTTCCGATTTGGCCTGGCAAGCGATCCAAGCCGCAAATCAAGCGGCAGGCCGCAACTTATTGCAGTAAAGTAATTTAAAAACAGAAGCCGTCTTGCACTGAATGTAAAAACTCAGTGCAAGACGGCTTCTCGGTTATAAAACAATATTTTTTCCAACAGTCAGCGCTTCTAAAAAAGTTTTGCCGTTTCTTCTTGGCAAATCCAAATCACTAACTACGACTTTCATCGCTTCCGCCCGCCCTAACGTTCCGTCTCCATTAGCCTGTCGGTCATCCCCATAAGATGCCAGGGAGTGGATAATATAATACCGATCCTTGTCTTTACCCAGATACAGCATCACATGTCCATCCATATGCAGCGTCGCGCCCGGCTGCAGCCAAAGGAGTTCTTTTGCCCGCGATGCATAATCCGTCGTTTTAAACCGAAGGATTTTCCCGACCGCAACCTCCTGTTGATCGGCATTTCGCGGCAGCAAAACACCGAACGACCGATACACATCCATTACAAGGCTTGAACAATCAACATCATTATGCAATCCGCCCCAGCCGTAAGGCTGCCCATAAAACTTAAACGCCTGACGGATAACATTTGCTGTCGTATATGGCAGATAACCCATGTGAACATCGGCATGATCCGGTACGGAAAAATTACAGAACGCTGCTTTCCCATCCTGGTTCCGAACCGGCAATAACACGGAATAACCGGTTTTGATCGTTTCACTGCCATTAATCTGCGCCAGAGGCAGCTTTGCCCCCATTTCAAAGGTCAACGGGCGATCACCACTGCTGTTCCCCGGAATTTGCAAACGGCAGCCTGTCACCACTAAATAGCGTGACAGGTTCATGTAATCCAGCCACTGTTTTTGCGTCGCAGCGATGGCAACAGCCTCCGTCGGCAGCCAGCCCCGGTAATTGCCGGTCTGCACAAAAAGCCAATCGTTCCGCAAACTTCGGTGCAAAACAAGCACCGGAGCAGCGGGATCGACGGCTGTTTCCTGAAACAAATCAAATTCCCGGTCACCAGGCGCTGCAAAAACCCCTTCAGCGGTAGGAAACGTGCGCATATCAGCCCGCTTGACCGTATAGCCATATTGGACCGGATTGCTTTCTTTAATTCCCGGCAAGTTGATTTTCATCCGCAAATCATTGTAAAACTCCGCACCGGCAGAATTGTCATTTTGATATACAGTTTCCTTCGGCAATACCGCCGTTGTCACATAACGGGTCAACGTTTTTTTATCCAAGACCCGCGGATATCGCTGCAAATCAACTACAGTTTCCGGTATTGCTTTTTGAATGGCCCGGTTATAGCCTTGGATCTGCTTTTCCGACATGACAATGGCATCCGGAGTTGGCAGCTTCGCGATCCAGTATCCAGGTTTTGTCATTCCGAAGTCCGTTACCGGCGCCGAACAATGAGCGCGGGGAAATGGCGCTAACCAAATAATACACAGTATGATCAACACAAATATTGATTTTTTTTGCCGATAAAACTGCATTATGCCGCCCTCTCTCCTTTCGCTTGCGTTCGTAAAAGCCGCAGACTGTTCAACGTTACGATAATCGTAGCTCCCATATCCGCAAGGATAGCCAGCCATAATGTCAGCCAGCCGGGGAATACGGCCAATATGGCAACTGCTTTTATGAGCAGCGAGAATGTGATATTCTGCCGGATGATCGCAAGAGTCTTGCGGCTCAGCCGGATTGTGAACGGCAATTTACTTAATTCATCTGCCATAAGCGCAATATCGGCTGTTTCCAAAGCGGTATCGGTCCCGGCACCGCCCATAGCAATCCCGACCGTCGATAAAGCCAGCGCCGGCGCATCGTTAATGCCATCGCCAACCATTGCTACTTTCCCATATCGGGCCAATAATTCCTCTATCGCTTTCATTTTATCTTGCGGCAGTAATTCCGCCTTGTACTCATCTACTCCCGCCATCGCCGCTACTGCATGGGCCGTCGCCCTATTATCGCCTGTCAGCATAATAACATGTTTAATGCCCGTTTGCTTCAACTCGCTGACTACTGCTTTACTGGATTTCCGCACTTCATCCGCCACAGCTATAGCACCCAAAAACAGGTTTCCCGTCCCCATAATCATGACCGTCTTGCCTTCTCCCTGCAACCGGTCCACAACCGGCATAACCGGTTCCAACGAAACACCCATTTCACTGAATAAGCGTATATTCCCGAGGTAAACCATCTCTTGATCAATTTTTCCCTGAATGCCTCTACCGGGAAGCGCCGTAAACTCTTCCACCTGGTTCGCCTGATAGCCGTGCTGTCGCGCTGTTTTCAGGATTGCCTTTGCCAACGGATGTTCGGAGCGGGCTTCCAAATTTGCCCCTAGCTCTAATAGCCGGCCCGCGTCCATCGGACCGACCGGCACAATATCTGTAACCACCAATTCCCCCTGGGTTAATGTTCCGGTTTTATCAAATGCGATCGCGTTCAAAGACCCGATTTCTTCCATGAAAATACCGCCTTTGATCAACACGCCGTTTTGAGCGGCATTGCTAATCGCACTGACAATAGCTACCGGAGTTGACACCACCAAAGCACAAGGGCAGGCGACGACCAACAAGGTCAGGCTGCGGTATATCCACGGCGTCCATTCATAGCCAAAAAAAACTGGCGGGATGAATAAAATACCTATCGCCAACGCCATAACGAGCGGCGTATACACGGCAGCAAATTTTTCCACAAACGCTTGGGAAGGAGCGCGTTTCGTCTGCGCTTCTTCTACCATATGAATAATTTTGGCAATCGTCGTATCCTGTACTAATTTCGTTACTTGTATTTCCAGCGTTCCATATGTATTCAACGTCCCGGCAAAAACCTCTTCACCGGGGCCCTTTTCTATAGGAACAGACTCACCGGTAATTGCCGACTGGTTAATAGCGCTAGCCCCTTTTACGATTTCACCGTCTAAGGCAATTTTTTCACCCGGCCGGATCACAAGGATATCATCCACATTCACCTGATCGACCGGAACCTCAATTTCGATTCCTGCTTGCAGCAAACGGGCTGTTTTCGGAGTAATGTCCATCAATTGCCGTATCGAACGCCGGGCTGTTTCCATCGTCCACAATTCCAGAAGTTCGGAAATGGAATATAAAAATGCCACCGTCGCGCCTTCCTCATACTGCCCGATCGCCAATGCGCCAATAACAGCTACGCTCATCAGCACGCTCATCGAGAAGTTCAAACGCGGCAGCGCACGAGCCGCCTTCCGAAAATTACTCCAACCGCCTACCATCATCGCAAGAATGTAAAATGGCAAAAACGGCACCCCAAAAGCACCGCTTTTTTCCAATCCGTACGCCACTACCAGGCTCAGGCCGGATAGAACGGCACGGCGTAATTCCCAACTGTTTCTTTTCATTCCCCGGGGCTGCAATGGCTGGCGCTGTAAAATAAGGTGGATGGTATAGCCCTCTTGCAGTCCTAATGACTGTATGGCAGGCAAATCCGCTATTCCTTCTACGATTAGCTTGCCGGTCATCGTATTTAATGTTGCTTTGTTGACTCCCGGCAAACTCCTGACGGCTTTTTCAAAACCTTGGGCGCAATCCAAACAAGTAATCCCATCGACCTGAAAAACAATTTTCTTTTTATCTTTTACCATTGAGTTCCACCTCCAGGTGAAATTCAAACTATAATCCATCAAGCATCGCAAGGGTTGTTATTGCTAATCCGCAGGGTCAAGAGGATGCAAAATTTCGACTTGATGATTATTGATCATTTCTTGCAACCGTACAATTGGCATTTGTTGATACCGGTTCATCTCATCAAAATATTTAACCACATTGTTGTTAATTGCCGATATGACCCAGGTTTGCTGCCTGCCGCCGGCCAAGATCAGCAATTTATCCCCGCCTTGAATGTCCATAGTGAGCCACCTCACCTTAACGTTTCTTTATAATTTCATTATATCATATAAATGCAGACTTACTTCAGATGGAGTTTTAACTCCACCTGAAGTTTAACCGAATTTATTTCGCAAAAAAAGAAACACAGGGCCGTTAACCTTGTGTTTCTTGTTCAGAATTGATTTTTTGCAGACAAGTCGTTAATTCAGCTCAAATATCACTGGCACCGTTACCCAGGCAACGATGGGAGATCCTTCGTGGCAAGCAGGCTTAAACCGCCAGCGGCAAACACCATCAAGCGCAGCCTGATCCAGAGAACCGTAACCGGAACTGTTCGCCAACCGAATATCTTGCACTGCCCCGCTTTCGTTAATAAGAACCTTGACGCGAACCGTGCCTTCCCAGCCATTTGTCCGTGCATCCTGAGGATATTGCGGCGTAGGCCCGTAAATCACGTACGGACGGTCACTCCCCCCCTTGCTGCCATGACCGCTGACGCCCGCCGGTTTGACACCGGTAAGGCTTCCGGCAGAAACCGTACCTACCGTAGAGGTAGCCGTGGCAGAAGCAGTGCCAGTAACACCCGACTCCGTCACCTGCACTTGCGGCCCATCCTCAGCAGCGCTTGCCAGTATAGGAATGGGTTGTTTGGTTTGCGAAACTGCGGCAACAATTTGCTGTTGAGCAACCGGTTCCGGTTCTTTTGCTTCTGCCTTCATATCCATCGCCTGTCCAGTAGTCGGGGCCTTGCCCAAGTCAACTTCAATATAGCTTTTTTCAACGTTTTTCGTTTCTACCGCCGTCAAACGAAAACCGTAAGCTACTGCAGCCAATACAAAGACATGAAAAATGACAGACAAACAAAACGCCCTCGTCCAAATTTTCTTATTCATACGCTCAAAATCCCTTCCTTTTGCTGACGATCATCGCATTTCCGTAAGGGCACCTTCCTAGCCGCGGCCCTGCATTACGCTTGTTTATGAAGGATAACCCAAAACCCAGCTTGCAACGATATCTTAAAATCCGGAATATTTGCCGCCATTAAGGCATCAACAATTCTTTCGCCTGAATTTTCACCGGTCAGTCTTTTGGGATGGGTCCACGAATCATCTTTTTCTTTTCTTTTTTTCTCGATTTCATCGCGCAATTCTTCCGTGCCAAAACCACCGCCCACATAGGCAAATCCGCCTGGCGCAAGAATCCGGTATATTTCTGAAAAGGCCTTTGGTTTATCATCCCAGAAAATAAAGGAGCCGCGGCTGATGACCAAGTCGACAGACATATCATTTAATGGAATGTTATGGACATCACCCAACAGAGTCTCCATCCTGTCTTCCAAGCCTTCCTGGATAATCTTTTCGCCGGCAAGCTGCAATGCATTTTCGGAAATATCAAACAAGCACACATCAAGATCCGTAATTTTTGCCATCGCAAGGCCCAAATATCCCGGACCCGTTCCGACATCCAAACAACGCCCAGTCGTAATCCCCGTTTTTTGGACAATTTGTTCCGCAATTACAGGATAAATGGGCGCAAATAATTTGCCTGCTGATTGGTCATAATCTTTTGCATTGAAATTTTTCATGAACAGAAACTCCTCCTGTTAAAAATAGCGCCAAACAATATTCCATGGAAATAATACAATCTTATCAATACATTCAATGAATGGCGTTCAAGCAATGGCTGGGACCAAAGCCCCAACCATTGCTTTCTTTTACCATTCATTGCGTAATAACAATACATTTATCCACACTCAATATTAGAACTGCCGACTCCATTCCACCCCGTATACAGCGCCAACGTCATAATAATAACCGCTGTTATATGTGCTTGCATAACGCTGATCGGTGATATTACGCCCGTAAATCGTTACGGTGGTATCCGGATTGACCTTTTTGCTGAAATTCAGGTCGATCCTGGTGTAGTCTCCTAAAGGTACACCGCCGGTAAGAGCGCTTTTATAGCCATCTACCGACCGCAATGTCAAATTGGTATCAAATGCCTTGGCATGATGGTTCAGCCGCAGCGAATAAATGTTATGGGGAATTGTGGCATTATCCGCAGCCCGGTCTGAACCGATATACGAATAACTTAGATAGTAACTTAAGGCATCCGTAAGTTTTCCGTTTAGACTCAATTCCATGCCTTGTTGCGTAACATCGGCATCGGTATAAACGGTAACAACATTTTGACCACTGCCTGTCGTACCGGCAGAAATTTTATAGCCGCTAATATCATTTTGGAACAGCGTCAAACCGGCATGAATTTTTTTGCTGTAATCGGCATTAAGGCCAAATTCATACTTCCAACGCACTTCCGGATTAAGATTTTCATTATTTAATGTAGTCATAAATGCATCCGTAGGCTGCTTGGAGTAAGAAACCCGGGTAGATAATTTATACACCGGATCCATCTGATAAGCCGCACCAACGGCATAACTGGTCGCATTATTCATCCACATATCGCTAATAACCTGTGTGCTCGTATCGGTCGGTTTGTATTTGTCGATGCCTTTTGTAATATGCTTTCTATCAATACGCGCACTGGTATCGAAGGTCAATTTATCAGAAGCTTTTTGTTCATCAGAAATATAGTAGCCGTATAATTCTTCTTCCCGCTCTTTTCCCGTCCAGGACAATTCTCCGGTCGGCGTGTGCCACAAGATGGTTTGGTTGCCAAATTTCAAGATATTCTTGCCGTTGCCGGAAACAATCGTATGCGACAAGTTGAATTCACGCAAATAGTCTTCCTCAAAAAAGATATTATCCGTGGTACTGGTTGTGGTATTGGAGTGGTTGTCATCCCAAGTCTTGCTGAAACCATAGCTGAAGGATGTAGTATGGTTTTTATCCCAAAGCCGGTTAACATCATAAGAAAGCATCAATGATTTCAAAGGATCATAGCCCCACAACATGTTGTTGGCCCAGGCGCCGGTTGGGCTTATGCCGCGCTGAAAATTCCGGGTGCTTGTATCTAAGTATAGGGAAAGGTTCGTCGTCAATTGATTATCTGCGTAACCACCCTTTAAATACAAAGAACTGGAACTGGCATCATTGAACCAATCTTCTTTGCCGGCAGTATGATAGCGATCGCAATCCACTACCATATAAGAATTGCCCATCTTTTCGCCATGGTACATGTTGAAATCATAAGTCTGAAAAGTACCATAACTTGCTTTCACTTCATTTTCCATTTTAGTCGGTTTTCTCGTTTTGATCACGATAAAACCGCCGTTAGGCGAGCCTTGGGTAGTGGTGAAAGCGGAAACCGGCCCCAATGTTAGTATGCTCGAATCCCGGACAATCTCAATTGAATCTACAAGTGCAAGCGGAAAATTAGCCAGAGCCCGGCCGGATTGGGTTTGCGGAATATATACGCCATCAACAATCAGGCCCAAGGTGCCGTTGCCGCGAATTTGGAAAAAATTCAGGTTTCTTCGTCCTTGGAACGTAGTGGTAACGCCAAGACCTGACTCAATGGCATCAATAATGTCCTTAGGATGCATTCTTTCAAGGTCTTTACGGGTAATGACCTGCGTGCCTGCTTCCCCGCTCGCCGGAACTGCCAAACGGCTGTAAGCCGGTTCTTTTGCAGGCTGGTCCTCATCAACATTGGCTTTGTCTTTTTGTGCCGATACTAATACCGGATTCAGTTCCGTAGCATCTTTACTGCTGCTTTCTTCCGCCCAGGCCGGCATAGTGGCGCTCATCAACATGAGCACAGCCAGAGCCGGAAGCAACTTCTTCTTTTTCAACAAATATCATCTCCAATTTATTTATGATAGCCAACCTCTTTTCTTTTTGTATTCGAAAACCACCCCTTTCAAAAAAACCTGCTGAAATTCCGCCGCTGCGTCATCAATTCACACTTTTGCGTACGGAATATTTCAATACATCTTCCACTTCCTGATCCGTCAGTTCATAATGATAATAAAGTTGATAAAACCGCTTCGTTTCACTTTTTATATCGATCGGTACGTAATCAGGATATAAAAGGTTAGCCAGCCATTTAATTCCAATTATCCGGTTAATGGAGGGCGGCCGGTCAAACCAGTTGAACGGCTGTCCTGGCACATCATACACACGGCCTTCCCGCACGGCCTTGATGTTATCCCATTTCGAATCTTTACGGACAAAATCAAAGAAACTTTTCGTTTCTGGAGTTTTCGGATAATAAGCAATGATGATATCCGGATCCCAAAGCATCACCTTTTCAACGGAAACGGCTGACATGCCGGAACCAGGGTTCATTTGGACTTGCGCAACATTCACACCTCTGACAAGGTCAAGTACTTCGGTATGCCGCGATCCGGCCGGATCCGTCGCAAGCCCCGCCGGCCCTTCCGCGTAATAGACCCGCACGCGTTTGTCTTCCGGAATTTTATCCACCATTGCTTTGGTTTCCAAGATCGTATTCCGGCAGTAATCCGCCAATACCTTAGCCCGTTCCTCTTCTTTCAACAGCTTCCCCATAAATTCATACGCTTTATCTACTTGGGTGAGGTTAGTATTGACAACAACCACCGGGATGCCTGACTGAGTTTGCAGTCTGTCCGCAGTAGAAATTTCCGTAGTATTTTCCATATCCGCCATTGTCACCGAGATGATTACATCCGGCGCGGCTTTGAGAATCTTTTCCATATTGGCAGTAGCGCCTTCAGAGCCAAAGGTGCCACCCATTACCGGCAAATTCCGGTACGATTCCGCGATATACTTCGTGTCTCCCGTGACGGCAGTGTTTAAGCCGGCAAGCTTTTCCGGATTAAACGAATAAACCATGACCGTTCCAATCGGAGTTGTCGAATATACTTTGTTGATACTTTTCGGCACAGTCACTTTTCTGCCAAGCATATCGGTTATTTCGATAGTCGAAGCATTGTTTTTTTGTGAATTTCCTTCTTGGCCGCATGCCGTCAACATTAACGCAATAAACACTACGAATAAACTAACTAGTAATTTTCTCTGCACGAATATTCCACCGTCCCTTAGTATTTCAGTCAACCGCAGTTTGCGGCAACCGGAACGCAAACCTTCAAACTATTGTCACGTTTGCCAACATCAACGATTTGAACATCGACGCCATAAACTGCTTTTAAATAGCTTTCCGTAATCACTTCATCCGCCGTTCCAACCGTAAACATCTTGTCTCTCCCCAGCACCGCCACCTTTGAAGCGCAATAAAAAGCATGGTTTGGAAAATGCGTCGTCATGATCACGCCCAGGTTCGCCTGTTGAACCAGCTTGTTGATCTGGTTCAATACCCTGATCTGGTTGCCGAAATCAAGATTGGCCGTAGGTTCATCCATGATCAGAAAAGCCGGCTGCTGCGCCAACGCTCTGGCAATCAGTACGAGCTGCCGCTCGCCACCGCTGATTTGCGTGTAAATCCGATCCTTCAAATGCGTTATGCCGAGAGTACATAGTGCTTCTTCCGCTATCTCTTTATCTTTTTGGGAAGGAGAAGAGAAAAACGACAAATGTGCCGTCCGGCCCATGGTTACTACATCAAGGACTTTAAACGGAAAAGGAGGGTTATGCGCCTGCGGAACATAGCCCACTTTTGCCGCCAATTTGCGGCGTGACCAACGATGGATGTCTTCTCCGTCCAAAAGAATCTGGCCCGACTGAAGTGCAAGAAAACCTAATATGGTCTTAAAAAAAGTAGTCTTGCCAATTCCATTCGGCCCCAAAATACAAAGAGACTCGCCCTGGTTCAGAGCAAGAGATATTCCACTGATCACCGTCTTGGCGGCATAACCGCAGGATACATTTTTCGCCTCTAGTCTCATCTTCATTCCAATCCTTTCGGCAAATAAATTCCAAAAACAATGGACGCCTAGGCCCAGCCTTTCTTTTTGGTATTCACCAATAAATACAGAAAAAACGGCGCGCCAATCAATGACGTAAGGATCCCCAACGGAATTTCCACTGCATACAATGTCCTGGCCAGATTATCTACGAACAACAAGAAGAGCCCCCCCATCATCATTGCCGCAGGCATTAACACCTTATAATCCGGCCCAACAAGCAATCTTGCCAGATGCGGAACAATTAAGCCCACCAAACCAATCATTCCGCTGATTGCAACAGCAGATGCAGTAATCATGGTCGCAGCAGCGATTACCAATAATCTGACCCGACCGGTATTGACACCTAACGCCTTCGCTTCTTCATCGCCAAACGACATGACATTTAAATTCCAGCGGACCAGCATCAACAATACTAATCCAATGACAATTGGTATACTGGCAATGAGCACATCATTGCTATTTACCGAAGCCAGACTGCCCATCAGCCAGTACGTGATCGTCGGCAATTTCGTATAAGGATCTGCTGCGTATTTAATTAACGAAAGGAATGAGGAAAACAGCATACCTACGATAATCCCCGTAAGGATCATCACCAGCATCGTATCACCGTTCCGGCCAAGCCATACACTGACTAAATAGGTAATTGTCACCGCCAGCATTCCACCGATAAAAGCGCCAATTTGAATCCCCACAATATTATAGGAAAACAAGATGGCCAACGCCGCGCCCAAGCTGGCGCCGGCCGAAACCCCTAAGAGACCGGGCGAAACCATCGGATTTTTAAACATCCCCTGATAGGCCGCACCGGAAGTGGACAAAGCCGCTCCCACCAAAATGGCAGCCGTAATTCGCGGTAGACGGATTTTCATCACAACAATTTCCATGTCCTTTGTCCAGGATTGCGGCAAATTCATGATCTTGCCGACAATAATGGCCAAAACCGTTTCAATGGAAATAGGGTAGCTACCAATAACAAATGAGACAAAAAAACCGGCGGCCAACAGCAAAGGCAGCAACAACAACTTCAGTCCAGACGCATCCGGAAGTGAAACGGCTTTTAACAAACTGTCACCCCCGGTTCTGCCGGTATTACATCAATACACCCGCCGTTACGCAAAATTTCCCGGATTGCCAGCAACTGGCGATCCAACTTCTCCAATAAAACCATGTTTTTCCGTTCTTGATCCGAGGTCACAACCACTTTTTGGATCCCGCCGTTTTTAATGACCAGGCGTTTGTCGCCCATTAACGCTAAAATAGGATCGTGCGTAGCCATAAGCACGATTTTTTGCCGATCAACCAAAAGCCGTATTGCTTTTTGGCGGTCAATTCCTGCATTTTCAATTTCATCGACCAGAATGATCGGTGACTTGCTCAAATAGGCGGCGTCAGCAATCATCAACGAACGGGACTGTCCGCCACTCAAAGAAGTAACCGGCGTATCCGGCAAAAATTTTTCGCCGGCCAATTCATTGGCTTTTTCAATAATGGTGGAACATATTGATGAAGCGTTCTCAACCATCCGGCTTTCCGCATGCATCTGGACAAATTCTTCTACCGTCAGGTCCATAATGAAATTCATATTCTGTGACAATTGCGCAACCAGCTTATGTTCCACCGAAAACCGGCGCTTGCTGTCCGGAACCTGGTTGTTGACCAATATTTTCCGTTTAGTCGGCGTATCCCGCTGCGCAATCCATTCAATATCCGCTAATAACCGGCTTTTCCCCGAACCGGTAGGCCCTACGATACAAACAATTTCACCGGCATGAATTGTCAGCAAAATATTTTCATTTTGCCCGTCTTTGTCATGTCCGCCAATGATGGTCACAGACTTAACCGGTTCTTCTTCCGCCTGCAATTGCTGCATTTGAGTCATAAAGGTAATAAACTGCTCCTGCAATGCTTGCCGGTCCATGCCGATATCCTGAGAAAGTTCTTCATCGATACCTTGGAAATACTCCCGAACGCGGCTGAAATATTTTATTGGCATCGGTAATGCCTGAAAAAAATCAGTTGTATATGGATATGCGGTAAACAGTTCTTGCATCGTCATAGAAGAAAGCTTTTCCCACACTGAAAACCCAGTCCCTTCTCAATTCAATTCCATTTTTTTCACATTGCCCATTTGAAAATCTTCACCAATACGAACTTGTCCCAGG
>JAGFXW010000178.1 GCA_017861495.1 Bacillota bacterium | reverse complement strand
TAGGTCGGGGATCAACAGGCTATAACACTCGAACTAAGTTCGCTCTAAGGGTTCGGCGGGGGCAATAACCCCCTCCGAACCTAAGGCTCACTTATATTATCCCCGGTTCGCTGTATTGCAAACATAATAATAATAATAATAATAATATACCACAGCCTAGAAAAAAAGACGTGATTCAGATGGGGCCAAGCCCCATCTGAATCATCTGTTTTTTGAGATATAATTCGAAGCGCTCCTGATCAAACGGCGCTAAAATTCCGTCTGAACAAGCTTATTTTTATCAAACGTCCAAGCCGCCACCCTTATTGCAGCCAATCGCAAGCTTCCGGTACAACCGGACAACTGGTGATGCTTCCTTAATTGGCAGTTTCTTCACGGCCTTACGTTCTGCAAAAACCTTAGCGACTTCTTCGGCCGAAGCAGGCTGGCCTTTGAGCCCCACGATATCAAGTTTCCGGGCAGCTACATCCATTTTAATGATATCGCCGTCCTCGATATACGCAATCGGTCCGCCCTCAGCCGCTTCCGGGCTGATGTGTCCCACCGCCGGTCCCCGGGTTGCGCCGGAGAAGCGGCCGTCCGTAAACAAGGCCACACTCTTCGACAATTCATGCATATTCCACAGCGCCTCGGTAGTGCGCAACATTTCCGGCATGCCGGAGCCACGTGGGCCTTCAAACCGGATGAAGACGGCGCTGTGCGGTTGAATGCCGCCATTCAGTAATTCAGCAACCGCCTCTTCTTCCGAATCAAAGACACGGGCGTTGCCGGTAAAGTTTTGAATTGCTTCATCGACACCGGACATTTTGATGACTGCGCCTTCCGGAGCCAGGTTTCCGCTCAATATTTTGAGGTTTCCTTGCGGTTTGGTCGGTTTTTGCCGCGTTGTGATGATTTCGGATGCCGACAATTTATAATTGGCCAAATAGCTGTTCGCTTCATGGAACCAACCGGCCGCTTCCAAATTATCCAGGTTTTCGCCTAGCGTTTTTCCTGTAACGGTCATAACATCTAAGTGCAGCAAATCTTTCAGTTGACGCATAATACCCGGAATGCCGCCCGCATACCAGAAGATATCCGTCGGCCATTCTCCGCCGGTTTTCAGGCTGACCAGTACCGGTATCTCCCGGTTAATCCGGTCAAAATCCTGCGGCGTGATTTCAATGCCAATCTCCCGGGCGATCGCCGGCAGATGCAGCAAGGCATTCGTTGAACCGCCAATTGCCGAATGAACCATCATTGCATTGAGGAAATTCTTTTTCGTGATAAATTGTCGCGGCCTTAGGCAATTTTTCACGTTCTCAATCACCTGACGACCGGCGGCCCGGGCATAGCGGGTGATGTGAGCAGTGTACGCAGGAGCTAACGCACCGCCCGGCAGAGATAACCCTAATGCTTCGGACATTGATTGCATGGTACTGGCTGTACCGATGAATTGACAGGCGCCGGCACTCGGACAACAATTCATGGAGTAATACATTAATTCATTGTCGCTGATTTCGCCCTTAGCATATTTATCTCCAGCACCATACAAAATCTCAGACGACATAAAGCTGGGTCCGCTCAGCATCGAACCGCCGCAAACATGAATAGACGGCATATCGATCCGCAGCATGGTCATCAGTTGGGCAGGGACCGATTTGTCACAGGATGACATGAAGACCGCACCATCATACGGCGATGCCAGTGCATGGATTTCGTACATGTAGGACATGATTTCCCGGCTTACCAGCGAATAGTTCATTCCATCATGCGCCATGGCAATTCCGTCGCAAATATCGGTCACAGAATAGAGCGCCGGTTTTCCCTGTGCCTCATACACCGACAATTTTGCTTCTTCGGCCAATTTCCCCAAATGAACACTTCCCGGATGACTGTCACCATGAGCAGTATCAATCAAAATTTGCAATTTGCCAAGGTCACACTGATCCCATAGCGTTCCAGCCCGCAAACCGTCCCCCTGATAATTCACTTTCCGCAAGGATTGGCTCCGACCACAATTACAACTCATGTTGAAGACCTCCTCATAAAATAAATTTATCTTTCACATGTCCCATGCCCCCGGTTCGAACCGAGGAGCATGGGATGCAAAACGAACGCAGAGCAAATAAATTTACCCCTTTGTCTTGCCCAAAATTATTTATTTTTGATGATCGGTAACATATCCGGCGCATGTGTCAGCACAGTAACTTTGGCATTTTTCCCTTGTTTGGCAAACGCTGCATCCAGCGCCTCCTGCACCGAGCTAAACGGCGTAAAGCCCAATTTTTCCGTTTCTTCCGGTGAAATCCCATCGGAAACAAAGTAAACATCTTCCCGCTCTTTGACCTGCGCCCAGGCAATAGCCAGTGCAGCCGCTACTTCATCATGCACTTCTTTATCGGCTACCATTTGCTTCATACAGGTCGACGAATGACAAGTAATATCGACCATCTCGGAGTGGGTAACGGCAACGCCTTCATAACAAGGAGTCGCAATAATAATCGTCCCGCCGGCTTTAACTGCCAGATCGGAAGGATACAACGTTTTATGCGCTTGCCAAAATTCGATATCGCACGGATGGGAACTGGAAATTACGATATCTGCCGCTTCCGGAATTTCAACCGCGTACACCTCACGCGACAAACCAACGCCCACATGAAAAGCTTCCACTAAATCACCAAAGAAGGCACCCACGACTTCTCCATGACGATTGAGAACCGTATTAAAAATGGTATGCATCCCAATTTTCCCCGCGATGCTGTTCAATTCCTGACGGACCGGATTATCTTCTACGCCCAGATAGGAACGCGGCGACCGTACACTAAGCAGATGGGTTTCCGCCGTCGTGTGTTCGCCGGAAATCCCCGGTTGAACGATTTTGGCCCCTCCGGAAAAGCCCGGAATATGGTGTGGAACGATGCTGCCAATGCCAATTTTAAAATCCGCTTCGTACGTTTCCTTATTGACCCAGACACTCGTTCCATTTGGCGTTTTTCCCAGGTCAACAAGCGCATCCGGGTTTTTGAAGTCATGGTTCTTTATTTTGACCCGTTTCACTACTGCTTCACCAAATTTAATGACAATCTCCTCGTCCGTCATAAACCGGTGGGTTCCCAGCGCAATAACGATGGTGATCTGTTCATCAGCAATCCCTGCCGCGTTCATCTCATCCAACAGAACAGGAATGATCTTATCTGTTGGCGTCAACCGGGTATTGTCATCCGCTACAATAACGACTGTTTGTGCACCGGCTACCAATTCACGCAATGGTTTGGTCCCGATCGGCTGGCTGAGCGCTCTAATTACTTCTTGTTTAATATCGGTTACCGGTTCAACATTTTGGGGTGAATAAACGCCAATAAGATTACTTTGAGGAACAGCAATCTCCACAGTTTTCTCACCGTACGGTAATGATACAATGACTTCTTCCATAAAATAATCATCCTTTCACATTGCTATTTTCTTCTTCTTTTGACAACCCTCGCAAAAAATCAATCAGGAATAGTAAGAATTACGATTTATACAAGGTTTATATCTAAAGGTTCCAAGGAACGTTAATTCCCTAGAACCTTCAGTTACTTCATATCATCTGCATCAGTAGTCAATGGGATTCGATTATTCTATAGCTAAAAATTACTTGTGGGCGTTTCCAGCCATTCGAGCCGCATATTCAAGGGCAGCCGTCATGCTCCGGCTGTCCGCAGTGCCTTTGCCGGCCTTATCGAATGCGGTCCCGTGGTCAACCGATGTCCGGATAAATGGCAGTCCAACGGTAATATTTACCCCTTCCTCGAAGCCCAACACTTTCAACGGAATATGGCCTTGGTCATGGTACATAACTACTACGATATCAAATTCGCCTTTCAGAGCCGCCCGATAAAATACTGTATCAGGAGCAATAGGTCCTGTCACATTGATCCCTTGTTTCTTCGCCTCTTCAACAGCCGGAATGATTTCTTTGATTTCTTCGTCGCCAAACAATCCGCCTTCACCGGCATGCGGGTTCAATCCGGCCACGGCGATCCGCGGTTGGGCGATCCCTAATTCACGAACTGCTTTATCGGCCAGTTGAATTACTTTCAAAACGCGGTCCTTTTTCACCCGATCACAGGCTTTACGCAAGGAAGTATGCGTAGAGACATGAATTACACGCAACGGGCCACCCGCCAACATCATCGAATAATCCTGAGTTCCTGAGAGATGGGCCAAAATTTCTGTATGGCCTGGGAATGGATATCCGCCTATGCTCAATGCCTCCTTATGCAATGCCGATGTAGCGATCGCATCAATTTTTCCCGCCATTGCCAAGGAAACAGCCTTTTCAATGTATTCGTACGCCGCCTTGCCGGCCCGGCCGTCAATCGTGGCAAAAGGAAGATTCGCCGGCAGATTATCGAAATCGATAATGTCAACCGTACCAAACGCAAATTGGCTTTCTTCAACCTCTTGAATCGGCCGGAACTGCATGGGAATATTAACAATCTTAGCAGCCCGTTCCATAATTTTTTTATCGCCGATAATCAGCGGTCGGCAAATTTCATAAATTGCTTTGTCGTTCAGGGATTTTACGATAATCTCCGGGCCGGCCCCGGTAGCATCTCCCATAGTAATAGCAATAATTGGTCTCATCATGTATAACTCTCCTTAATAAACCGTTATCGTTTCCGAAGCCGTTTGGCAATTTTAAGCAAAACATCCGGGCTGCCGAACGCGCCTGCTTTGGTAATCACGCGCAACGTTTTCCCTTCCGCCGTTTTCATTTCGCCCAGCGGTATCGCCGGCGCCAATTCTTCAAGAACGCGGATACCGACCACGCCAAGTTCCTTGCACACAGCCGCAGCGGTATCGCCGCCGGTAAGGATCACGCTGGCAACTTCCTGCTGACGCAGAATAGCAGCTCCTATCAAACCAAGAATCTGAGCAACAGCTTCGCTGATCTGAACCGAAGACATGCCCAGTTTTGCGCCTACTTTTTTGGTCTGTTCTACGGCTTCACTTTGATACCCAGAAGCAAGTACAACATTTTTTCCTTGCGCCATAATGGCAAGTACCGCACGGATATACGGCCGCAGGAAATTTTCGTGTTCGGAAAAACAATCGGCCGCCTGGACCTCGATCAATTCAAAACCGCTGTCCAGAAGCAATTTAATCTGTCTGTGCGTCACAGCACTCACACTGCCCGCAACGACCAATATCGGCTTGGAGATTTTCGGTTCACCGTTCAGGACCAATAACTGCGGCAAGCACTCGGCCAACCCCGCAGAACCGGACCAAAGAATACGGTCAGACACACCCAGCGCAGCTTGGGCAGCCATCTGAAACTGCTCATCAAGCCAGGCATCGCAG
>JAGFXW010000177.1 GCA_017861495.1 Bacillota bacterium | reverse complement strand
TTACCGCTCTTATCCCAAACGGTATGTGCGTGAAATATACAACAACTTATCGATTGTTATGGGGATCCACCGCGCCAACAAGATGATTAATTCCTGCAGCTTATGCGGCCTTTGCGCCGAGGTCTGCCCGGGGAATTTAGACCTGGGCGAGATTTGCCTGGAGGCGCGGCGGACAATGGTGGATAAAGGGAAAATGCCATTGTCGACGCATGATTTCGCCCTGCGGGATATGCGTTTTAGCAACAGTGAACGTTGTGCTTTATCTAAGAACCAGCCGGGCTTTGCAACCAGCCAATACGTATTTTTTCCGGGTTGCCAATTGGCGGCTTCGTCGCCGAACACGGTAAAACAGGCATATGTTTATTTAACGGAACAATTAGCTGGTGGTGTTGGGTTGATGCTTGGTTGCTGCGGGGCGCCGGCCATTTGGGCCGGGCAAGAGGCTTTATTCCAGGAAACAATGCGGACCATTGAGTCGGACTGGCACAGTTTAGGCGAACCGCAAATTATTGCGGCTTGTCCCGCTTGTTGTAAAATTATAGAAGAAAATTTGCCGAATTTGCCGGTAAAAAGTGTATGGGAGATCATGGACCAGATCGGCTTGCCAGACCGGGCAGGAGAGATTTCCGGTTTGAGCCCCCTGGCCATCCATGACAGTTGCACAGCCCGCTATAAAGCTGATGTGCAAAACAGTGTGCGGAACCTTGCCGGTAAGCTTGGCTGTCAAGTGGAAGAATTGCCGTTGAACCGGGACAAAACCACCTGTTGCAGTTACGGCGGGTTAATGTTCCATGCCAACCGGGAAGTTGCGGATAAAGTGATCCGGAGGCGTGTTTCGGAAAGTGAGTCGGATTACCTGACTTACTGTATTATGTGCCGGGATAATTTTGCCGGCCAGGGCAAACGGGCTCATCATTTATTGGACCTTATTTTTGCCGAAGACAATGATTATAAGGCCGGGCAAAAAGGACCGGGCTATTCGCAGCGTCAGGAAAACCGCGAAAGATTGAAAAATTCCCTGTTGCAGGACGGTTGGGGTGAAATGGTGGAGGAAAGACACCTGGATGTTACCATCGTTGTTCCGGAACAGGTGAGACCCATTTTGGAAGAGCGCATGATCCTTGACGAAGATATCCGCAAAGTAATTGCTTATGCCGAACGCAGCGGCAATAAATTGAAGCACATGGGCAGCGGTTGTTATATCGCTTATTTACAAATTGCCAATGTGACGTACTGGGTGGAATATTCCCTGGGAAACGATACGTTTATTGTCCGCAATGCTTATTCCCACAGAATAACTATTACAGAATAGTGAGGGAGAACGATGAGCGATCAGAATGGTCAGCAGCAGGGTAATATTGAGTGTGTCAAATGCGGAATTCCATTGACACTGGGTAAAGTAACGCTGGCGTACCTGGGAAGCACTTTTCCGGTTGAATTGTATAAATGTCCCCAATGCGGATTGATATACATTCCCGAAGAGTTGGCGAATGGGAAAATGAAGCAGGTGGAAGCTGCACTGGAGGATAAATGATGTTGAATCAACACCCTGGTGGATTGACCTTGACAAAGCGGATGATCGAAGCATGCTCTTTTTCTGCCGGGGCCAGAGTTTTGGATGTCGGTTGTGGCACCGGAACCACTGTCGAATATTTGCGCAAGCATTGCGGGATCGATGCCGTGGGAATTGATTTGTCGATGGAACGGTTGGGCCAGGGGAAAAAGCGCTGCGGGGAATTGCCGGTCATTTATGGTTTTAGCGAACGAATGCCGTTTATTGACGGCGCTTTCGACGGGGTTATTGCCGAGTGCAGTTTATCGACGATGGAAGGTTTGGAAAAAATAATGGCTGAAATGTTTCGGCTGTTAAAACCGGGCGGAAAGTTGGCGGTTTCTGATTTATACGACAAGCACTGGAAACGTTCTTCCCAGGACTGTTGCCTGCCCACCATAACGGATGGGCAAACCGGCTATACGGAGGAGAAAAATTTACACGTTCTTCTGGGCAAAAACGATTTTGAGATCATCGCCTGGGAAGACCAGTCAGCTTACTTACGGGAATTTACTGCCGGTTACATTATGAAATATGGATTTTCCGAGGATTTGCGGCCCTTCTTCCCCTGCTGTAATAAATTAAATGGTTTTGAAAAAGAAATTCGCCGAAAGAAATTAGGCTATTTTATGCTCATAGCAGAAAAAAGGCAGGAAAGGATGAGGTCATTTGGATAAAAAAATATGTCCCCGCTGTAGCCGGGAGATTGTTGACAATGCCCCTTTATACCAGTGCTGCCGGTGTTTCACGGTGTATTGTAAACAGTGTGAAGATACCAATGAGGGACGAAATTGTCCGAAATGCAGAATGGGACAACGGTTAATCCTTCCTACGGCAAAATGACAGCATAACTGTAAACGTACTTTGAGGGGCTCTTGTATCCCGTAGGAGGTACCTGTGCCCTGCGGGTATTGCCGGCAGTAGAAAGAAATTAGACAGGAGGAACGGATGATGGAAGAACGTGAAGAATTACTGGAACAAATTGAAGCGGATTCTGTCACCATTGAAGTGATTGATAAAAATACGGGCAAGAAGTTTCAACGCAGCCTTCCAATCCAATATTTTGAAAACTGTAATGGCATCATTATTTCCGGGGAAACATTGGACGGAAAATTGTCCCAGATCCATTTTTTATCGGAAACGGCACTTTGCCGGATTAATGAATTGGTTGGTAAAGGAGCGGACCGCCCGAGGTGCAACGACCATTAACGAAGGAAGGCGGAAGGAATATGACAGATTTATTCTTTAAGATGGTCGAATTGTCGCAACAAGGTTTTTTATGCAGCCAAATACTGTTTATTTTGGCATTGGAAGCGCAGGGAAAAGAAAACCCTGATCTGATCAAGGCCATGTCCGGATTGATCGGCGGCCTGGGCTTCTGCGGCAAGACCTGCGGCGCATTGACTGGCGGCGCTTGCTTAATTGGATTATATGCAGGCAAAGGTTCGGCCGAGGAAATGGAAGACAGCCGTTTGAACGATATGATTAAAGAGTTTGTAGAATGGTTTGAACAAGAGGAAGGCGCAAAATATGGCGGACATGATTGTTTTACCATATTGGAGAATAATCCGGCAAACCGGGCAGCCCGTTGTCCGCAAATTGTCCAAAAATCGTACGAGAAAGTAATGGCTATCTTGGCTGCGAATGGATACTCTGCATCCGGTGAAGTCAGTTATTGACAAGCGAAAGGGACAGTCTATGAATTGCTAGGGGGATCAGCATGAAGAAATTCTACCAAGATTTACTCCGATTGCTTGCTGCGGGAGAAAATATTGTGCTAGCGACTATTTTTCATAGCTCCGGATCATCGCCAAGGTCGGAAGGCGCCAAGATGGCCGTTTGTTTGGATGGTTCCATTATCGGCTCCGTAGGCGGAGGCCGGTTGGAGGCGGAAACGATACGATTGGCAAAACAGGTGCATATCAGCCAGCAGGCAATCATCCAGGATTTCGATCTTACCGGAAAGGACGCTGCGGGCCTTGGCATGATTTGCGGCGGGTCAGGAAAAATTTTTGTCGATTATATTCCGGCTGATGATCTTGGCAAACAAACAGTATATGAGGCTGTGCTTTTCACGATGGAAACAGCGCAAAAAGCCTGGTTAATCACGGAGTTGAAATTGGAAGAGAAGCGGGCGGAATCGAGTCAGCAATGTTTAGTATTGCAGGATGGAACAATTGTTGGCAGTTTTCAAAGTGATCCGGATTTTATTGGTAAATTATCATCCGAGGCGGTCAAAATTTCCATTCATGCGGATGAAAGAGACGGAAAGCATTACCTTGTCGAGCCAATACGCAATGCCGGAACCGTCTATTTATTTGGTGCCGGACATGTTTCGCAGCAGGTTGCCCGGTTAACGAATATGGTTGGCTTTAAAACGGTTGTCGTTGATGATCGACCTGATTTTGCCAATCATGACCGTTTTCCCGAAGCGATGGTTGTTATCGTTGATGATTTTCGGTTTTTGCCGGAACTGAATATTGGCAGTGACAGTTATGTAGTGATCGTAACGAGAGGGCATTTGCACGATGGCATTGTATTGGAACAGATGCTGCTTACGGGTGCAGTCTATATTGGGATGATCGGCAGTAAACGAAAACGGGACGCTTTGTACCAGGAGTTGAAAAAGAAAGGATTTCATACAGAAACATTGCAGCAAGTCCATTCTCCTATTGGTATCGACATTGATGCGGAAACTCCGGAAGAAATCGCGGTAAGCATTGTGGCAGAACTGATTAAGGCCAGAGTGGAGTGTGAAAAATGGCTAACAATGGGAAAATAAGCGGCATTATTGTGGCGGCAGGTTATTCGAGCCGAATGGGCGTGTTTAAACCGTTGCTGCCGTTGGGTGAAAAAACAGTGATCGAAACGGCTGTGAATAGTCTGCGCCAGGGAGGAATACAAGATATCCGGGTAGTAACCGGTTATCAGGGAGAAAAAATCCACGCTGTTCTGGCTGGTTTTACTGGACAGGTACTCGATAATCCACTGTATCCGGAAGGAATGTTTTCTTCTATTCTGGCGGGAATTCGCAGCGTAGAACCGGATGCGGAAGCGTTTCTGCTTTTGCCCGGGGATAATCCGTTGATCCGGCGGCACAGCATAAAAGAGATTTTAAAGGTCTACAGAAAAACGGGAGCAGCCGTTGTATATCCCGTTTTTAACGGCAAAAGAGGTCATCCGCCGCTGATCAGCGCCAAATGTTTTCCGGCGATCCTTCAGAGTGATGGAGCTGGCGGACTGCGGGCTGTTTTGGACCGGTTTGAAGCAGATTCGGCGGAAGCAGAAGTCGTCGATGAAGGAATTTTAATGGATATTGATACCATAGATGACTATCGGAAACTGACGGAATATCACCGTAGCCGAAATATCCCGACGGATGCGGAATGTTATGCCATGCTCAGCAAATATCAGGCCGACAGCAGGGTATTACGGCACGGACAGGCTGTTGCGGCCATCGGTTGTGCATTGGCTTCTGCGTTGAACCAAGCCGGCCAACAACTTGACATTCGTTTGGTAACTGTCGGTTGCGTAATCCATGATTTGGCAAAGGGAAAGCTCAATCATGCCAAGCGCGGCAGTAAATTACTTTCTTGCATGGGATTTTCCCGCTTAAAAGGCATTGTCGCTGCGCATATGGATATGAAATTTTCTCCACAGGATGCAATCAATGAAGAAGCCGTTGTTTTTCTGGCCGACAAATTAGTGCAAGGGGATAAAAGGGTGTCTCTTGCCGAACGGTTTAACCCGGCATTGCAACGATTCCACGGTAATCCGGAAA
>JAGFXW010000040.1 GCA_017861495.1 Bacillota bacterium | reverse complement strand
CATGCTGGAAATCCTATACTTGGCGATATTTGCAACAATTGTGGCATTTCTTGTCTTTAATTGGGGAATTCAACGCATCGGTGCGACAAAAGCATCCGCGTACATCAATTTGATGCCGGTTAATGCGTTGTGGATAGCTGTTTTGCTATACGGGGAAACAATTTCGGCCTATCATCTGATAGGAATGTCGTTAACCATTGCCGGCGTGTTGATTACTACGCAAAACAAATCGCACTCCGCACGTCCAAAAGTTAATGACGTGTGTTCCTGCTGCCGGACCTAAAAGACCCTGTTTAGCCTATATTTGAATCGATGATAAAATCTTCGCCAAATTTTTTGCGGTGTGCTTGTGCGTAGGCATCCACAAACTCTTGATCCGAGGAAGGTTCCAGTTCAGTCCGGAGTTCTTCAAGCAGATCATGATCCATTAACTGTATTGCGAGGGCAAAATCAATCAGTTGGCCATTAAGACTGACCATAGTGGCATCTGCGTCTATTTCGCGAAAATAATTTTGCAATTCAGGAGATAGAGCATCGACTCCAGATGCAATCCATTCATAAGTGATGTCATTTTTTTTCGATAACGTACTATTGTATGGGGCGATATCATCTGGATTTAAATCGGATGGTTTCCCCCGTTTTTCTTCCCAATCGTTGATCGCGTTTTCCAATGTATCGCCTACGCCAAGAACACCTTTTCCAACTTGGACGAGATAATATTTTTCCATACATATCCTCCTCGTTGCACTTTCTACTATTCATTGCCTGCTTATAAAAGGAAAAACAGTTTCACTATTATTATACAATAATAGACAGAATATTACAAAATAACATAACGGTGTTTGCAAATCAAACTAGTTTTTATCAATTCAAAGATTTGCCCAATTATAGCCTATTATCCTACCATTTTGTACTTCGTTCTAACAAGATAACAGGCTATTCTCAAATGAAATGTATAAAATGGAAATGAACAAGGAATAAGATTTATGATATAATTAATTCTAATAAATAATAATTTTTAATTTGTCTTGGCGATGTTGGCATTGGAGACGGGGGTGGGTTCTGATGTGTGTTTCGGAAAAAAATGAAGAAGTAACGTGCTTCGCAAAAAACTTTCAGGAATTATCGGAATCTGAGCAGCAGATTATTAATCTATTAAACCAAGTGCAGGAAAAAAACGGGTATATTTCGCAAACTGATCTGCAACAACTGGCTGCGTTAACGGGGCAGCCGGAAGCAAAATTGCATGGATTGGTTAGCTTCTTTGACAGCTTCCGAACTCGGCCGTTGGGCAAAAACCATTTGTCTGTATGTTATGGTACTGCTTGTTATACCCGTGGCGCCAATTTGCTGTATGATCGTTTGGCCAATGAGTTGGAGCTTGATGCGGATGGGACTTCCACAGATGGCTGGATTACGTTGGATAAAGTACAGTGTGTTGGAGCATGCAGTTTAGCGCCCGTGCTTCGTGTTAACGGTAAACTGGAAGGCAAGCTGAAAGCCCACCAAATGCCTTCAACATTGCAGAAATTGCGAGACAATCATGCTGGCAAATGATAATTTTCTTACCGATACGCGAACAAAACTTGGTTTGCCGAAAGTAACGTATACGCCTGCTTTTCCGCCGCCGCCTGTTTTTCCGCAGGCGGCGATGAATATTGCGCCGGTATTGTCTGCCCGTTATGGCTTGAAAAAGATTCCTCCCTTGTTGGCAGAGTTGGCTGAACAAGGCCATGCATTATTATGTCCTTCTAATCTGGCCCGCATTAGCGTGGGTTTGGCCACCTGCGGCCAGGCTGCCGGAGCGGACAATTGGTTTACATTGTTGGCTGCGCGCCCCGATTTTAAAAACAAGGTAATTGTCCGTCATGTAGGCTGTTTAGGAGCTTGCTATGGGGAACCGTTGGTTGATGTGCGGACTCCGGACGGTAAACATCATATTTTTGGTAAAGTGAGCAGCGATGTACATTGGTCTATTATTCGCACTGCGCAGCAACATGTATTGCAAAGAGGAGCATGGATGGTTTTGCGTGAACGCGAGCCGGGAATTTTAACAGGGTTTGCAGATTTGGAGATCGAAAAATCCTTTCATTCTGCGTTTGCCGATTTTTTTGTCCATCAAAAACGGCTGGTTAGCGGCAACTGTGGTTTGATCGATCCGCAAAGCTTGCCTGAATATGTTGGGGCAGGAGGGTATTTTGCGTTTGCAAAAGCGTTGTTCGAGCGTACCCCTGAACAAGTGATTGCGGAAATGACCGCATCCGGGTTGCGGGGACGAGGCGGCAGCGGCTTTAAGACTGGCCATAAATGGGAGATAGCGGCTTCTGCTAATGACCAGGAGCGCATTGTCATTGCGAACGCAGATGAAGGCGACCCTGGAGCCTATATGGATCGTACTCTTATGGAAAGCGACCCGCATCGGGTTCTGGAAGGGATTATGATCGCTGCTTATGCCGTCGGCGCCCGCGAAGCCTATATTTTTATGCGGCAAGAATATCCTTTGGCAGTGAGACGTTTGCGTCAAGCGATCAGCGATGCTCAGGCAGCCGGTTTGTTGGGTGAACGTGTTTTCGGCACCAGTTTTTCTTTGCGTATTGGAGTCATTCAAAGCGCAGGGGCCTTTGTTTGCGGTGAAGAGACGTCTATGCTCCAAGTGATAACCGGCCAGCGCGGAGAACCATGGCCGCGTCCGCCGTATCCAGCCAGCCAAGGGCTGAATGGGCATCCCACTGTTATTAACAATGTAGAGACATTGGCCAATGTTCCGTGGATAATGGCTAATGGTGCGGAAGCTTTTCGTGAAGAGGGGAATAGTGATAGTCCGGGAACAAAAATATTTTGTTTGACTGGTGATGTGCCGAAGCCGGGTTTTATAGAAGTACCAATGGGAATTAGCGTTCGGAACATTGTAGAAAATATTGGCGGAGCTGCGCCGGAAACCGTAAAAGCGTTGCAAATCGGCGGACCTTCCGGCGGAATTGTGCCGTATTCAGATTTTGCCATGGATTTTTCCGCTGTTTCTTCGGTGGGGGCAATGATGGGGTCTGGTGGACTCGTAGTTCTAAATCAATCGCGTTGTGTAGTCGACTTGACCCATCATCTCATTCGGTTTATGGCGGAGGAATCATGCGGTCAATGTTTATTTTGCCGGGATGGATTAACATGGCTGGAAAAATTATTGTCGCAACTGACTGCTAAACAGGGAAAACCAGGCATGATGGATATTTTGGAGAAACTTGGCCGTGATATTGCCGGGCTTTCGCTCTGTGCTCTGGGACAGTCGGCGGTGAACCCTCTGTTAACCTCTCTGCGAAATTTCCGGGAAGAATATGATGCGCATCTTGCCGGAATTTGCCCGGCGGCCACATGTAAAGCGATGATTCGTTTTGAAATTATCCACTCTTATTGTACGGATTGCCGCGGCTGTTTCCGCGCTTGCCCGGTGAAGGCGATTACGGTTGAGGCGGGCAAGGGGCCGGCTGGGTATCTATTTGACCATGACCGTTGTATCCGTTGTCGAACTTGTGCGGAAATTTGTCCGCATAACTGTATTGTTGCTGTTTCCGGGGGTGAACAGAAATGAAAGATGAAATCCAGATAATCATTGATGACCTGGTTTTGAATACGAAAGCCGGTATGCCTCTGCTGTCCCTGTTAAAGGAATGGAAGATTGACATACCGACTCTATGTTATCATACTCAGTTGGGACCATTGCACCGGTGCAGCTTATGTATTGTGGAGGTGCGCAGCGGCGGAGAGTGGGAAGCGAAACATGCCTGTATGCTTGCTTGTGCGCCAGGATTAAAAATTAGAACCAGTTCTTCCGCTATACACCGGCTGAGGGCCCGCGCAGCCCAGATGCTTTTGCTGCGTGGACCTTTTGCGAAACCTTCCGTGGAAATTATGCTGCATCGTGTATTGAGTGCGGCAAAAGAGGCAGGTATTCCGGATGCTTCTCAGTTTTTGCCGGTTGAAATTCCAGAGATAGATTTATTGGGGCAAGACCCGGCTGCGCAAATGCGGCAGCAAGGTTGTATCTTATGCGGACAATGTGTGGCAATGTGTGAAAAAATAGGAAAACACTTTCTGACTTTTTTGGGTCGCGGAAAAAAACTGCGAATCGGTTACGTAAGTACAGATGCAAATTGCGGCAAGTGCCGTGCTTGTTCCCGTGTCTGTCCAACCGGTTATATTTATTCCACTGGCCAGTCTGCATTTGCAGCAAAACTGTACCGGTAATAATTAGCGGCCGGGCTATTAAAGCTAAAATGGTTTTATTGCGCGAGGGTAATCGGATCGCCGTTCTTGAGGTCTGCTGCATTACTAGTTATGACCATGCCGGATGAAGGAAAGGCAGAAGTAATTTCTGTAAATTCACCGATGGTTTCACCAAGGGTAATTTCCTGCCGGATTGCTTTCCCGTTGTCCGCTATAAATACAAAATTATTTCCCTGGTTGTCACGGAGGATTGCTATGGTAGGAACTACCGAAACCATTGCTGTTTTACCGGTATCGATGCGGACAGTGACAGGCGTATTGAGCTCCAAGGGAACGGAAGGATCGTTAAGAAGTTTAATGTGAGTTCGAAAAACGGAAACTTGATTTTCTTTCACTTCAGGATAAATAGAGGACACTTGTCCGGCTAAAGGTTGCGAAGGCGTTTCAATGAGCGCCGGGGATCCCAAATGAACCAAATACAGATCCGGTTGTTCAATCGAAATGACCACTTCTTTTTCTTGCCCGCTTCCTAAAAACAACAACTGCTGTTCGGCTTGGACTGTATTTCCGGCAGTTACGGATAGACGGGTTACGATGCCATCAACCGGGGCATTGGTTGTGGCCGATCCGGTAAACGCGGCCGCGCCGCTGTTAGCCGACGACATTGGATTTGGACTATTTGCCAGGTTTTCTTGCGCCGCTTGTAATCGTGCGGCGGCATTATCCAATTGTTTCTTTGCGATGCCGCCTATTTCATATAATTTTTGATAGCGGTTAAATTCTTTTACAGCGGTTTCATAAGCCGTTTGCGCTTGTTGGGAGGAACCGTCATTTTGTTTCGGCATACTTGTATTAGAAGCGGTAGCGGTTGTTTCCGCGGATGCTTCCACTGTAAATAAAGGCTGGCCAGTTTTGACGGCTTGGCCTTCTGTTACGTACAGGTCGCTAACACGACCGGAGAAATTGGTTTTAACCGGAAGTGGATCTGCGCTGGCTATGAAGCCGGGCCATCCGATTTTTATTGGTTTATTCATGGCGTTAATTGGCGCGGAGGTAACGGTGACAGCCGGTTTCACAGTCATTTGTTGTGTCCAGCGAAAAATTGGAAATCTATAAGCAAAGATAGTGAAGCCCAGTATAGTAATGAACAACAGAATGAGAACAAGAACGGCCTGATTTTTCCGAGTCAATTTTGTCATTAAATTCATCTCCAGTACGAGTGTGCGCGTGGGAGTTCTTCTGCGGGGCGCAGACGCTTAGATGACTCCGCCTGAAACAAGTCTATATTCATATTGTCACTTTTTACCCCATGCGTCAAGTATTGCGCGGCGCTGAAATGGAAATATTTAGAAGGCAAATTTATTCAGATTCCGTTATAATAGATGCAAAAGGCGAAACCTTGTAAAAACACAGTAACAATGATTATGGTCCTTGAATGAAAAGGAGAAGATGCGAAAATGCGTGATTCGCATGAAACGGACAATAAGCAGGCAGCCGCTTCGGCGCAAAATAAGAAAAATTCCTCAAAATGGGTAGTAGGGTTCTTGTGTTTTGGCATCCTACTGTGCCTCGGTCTTTTCGCCAACTATCAGCGAACGATCAGCGCAGGCGGCATGACAACAACAGCAGCAGAACCAGTACGGCATAATGGAATTTCGCAACCGGTGCAGACCCAAGAATTGTTAAAAATGATGCGCAATACGGATAAATTGGCAACGACCCCCTCCCTTTGGCCGGTTGGCGGAACTGTTACTTCCCGTTACGGCTGGCGTGCTTCGCCTTGGAATGACGGCAATGAATTTCATGCCGGAATTGATATTGCCAATGGCATCGGTACACCGATCGTTGCAACAGCGGATGGAAAAATTGTGCAAAATACATGGTCTGATGGTTATGGGAACCTTGTGCAGATTGATCATGGGAATGGGATAGTTACGCTTTACGGGCACAATTCGCAAGTCGTTGTCAAAGTTGGCCAAACCGTGAAGAAAGGACAAGTGATTTCTTATATGGGCAGTACGGGGCGAAGTACGGGACCTCATGTCCATTATGAAGTGCGGATGAACGACAACGCCATTGATCCGGTTCGATTTATGGTACAATACTAGTAAAGGAAGCATGAACAACAAGTTTATGGCAAAGTAATTTCATTATGGCTGCAATTTTACGGTTAAACAAACGAAATGAAATATGGATAGGCAATTGTAATCGTCTGACTTTGTTCAGACGATTTTTTGGTACACAGAAAGTATAAAATTTTGTCTGGTGTACATGAGTGCAACAGCGGCTCTCGCCGTCGCTGGTAAGTGAGCCTTGGTTTCAAAGGCGGTGTAACTCTTTTGAAACCTTAGAGCGAACTTAGTTCGAGTTTTACAGCCTGTGAATCCTAATGCGATAGCGTAGGGTTTATAGGCTGTTAGCGAGATAAAGGCTCGGCATAAGCCGGATTTTTTAATGCGTTATATTGCCGTTCGCCGATGGGAGAACGTGGATAAAAACGGGGTAATGTGATACGATATACATATACAAATAGTTTGATAATTTAGAAAATGCTAATTATTTTCTGCAAATCGATTTTGCTGCCGTTCCAACGCTGCGAGTGGGTTGAATTTATTAAGACCGTTGTTGAGAGGCGGGGAAAACATGGACACTTGGTTTTTTACTTCCGAATCTGTAACGGAAGGACATCCTGATAAAATTTGCGACCAAATATCGGACGGTATTTTGGACGCGATTTTAACGAAAGATCCAACAGCCAGAGTCGCTTGCAATGCTTCCGTCTGCACGGGACTGGTTTTGGTTACGGGACAAATTACAACAAGTTGCTATGTAGATATCCCTCGGATTGTGCGGGATATTGTGAGGGAAATCGGTTATACGAAATCGGAGTTTGGCTTTGAAGGAAATAGTTGCGCGGTTCTTACCGGTATCGATGAGCAATCTGCCGATATTGCCGTCGGTGTGAATCTATCCGTTGAATATAGGGAAGGATCGGAAAATGAGATGGACCTTCTTGGCGCAGGGGATCAAGGAATGATGTTCGGTTTTGCCTGCAATGAAACTCCGGAATTGATGCCAATGCCCATTATACTTGCCCATAAATTAGCAAAGCGCCTGGCGGAAGTACGGAAAACAAATGAGTTGCCGTATTTACGACCGGATGGAAAAACGCAGGTTACTGTAGAGTATCTTGCTGACCAGCCTGTCCGGGTTGATGCGATTGTCATCGCTTGCCAGCATGATGAAACTGTGATCCAAGAGCAGATTAAAGCGGGTATTGTGGAGAAAGTGATCAGAGCGGTAGTGCCATCGAAATTATTGGATGAGCGGACAAGAATTTATGTGAACCCTACCGGAAGATTTATTATCGGCGGCCCGCAGGGAGATACGGGATTAACGGGAAAAAAAATTATTGTCGATACTTATGGCGGATATTCCCGGCATGGCGGAGGATCGTTTTCCGGGAAAGATCCGACCAAAGTTGACCGGTCGGCGACGTATGCAGCGCGCTATGTCGCCAAAAATATTGTTGCTTCCGGCTTGGCAGAACGATGTGAAGTTCAAATAGCGTATGCGATAGGGGTGGCTAATCCTGTTTCCGTCATGGTTAATACGTTTGGAACCGGTAATTTAAGTGAAGCAAGAATACGGGAACTTATCAAAAAATATTTTGACTTACGGCCGGCGGCAATTATTGCAGCATTTGGTTTGAGGATGCCGATTTATCGACAAGTTGCAGCGTATGGCCATTTTGGCCGGGATGATTTAGACCTCCCATGGGAAAAAACGGATAAAGCAGATTTATTGCGCCAGGAATTAGCAAAAAAATAATAGGGTTGACGGTAGATAAGAATAGAAAGTAAAAAAATGCGAGGTGAGTGGAAGGATGAAGGAGGCAATTTTATATCATAAAAAAGAAAACGACAAGGTACAATGCGCTGTTTGTAATCATAGATGCATGATAGAAGATGGAAAACGAGGAATTTGCGGCGTGCGGGAAAACCAGCACGGTACGTTGTATGCTTTGAATTATGGGAAAACAATTGCTGTCCATATCGATCCGATGGAAAAGAAACCACTCTATCATTTCTTGCCGCGGACGCAAATTTATTCATTTGCTGCGGTCGGCTGTAATTTCCGTTGTTCCTGGTGCCAGAACTGGGAGATATCGCAAAGCCCTAAACCCAATAAACCGATAGATGGGGTTGATATTTCGCCGGCGGAGCATGTGCAGCGCGCTCTGGAATACGGTTGCCCGTCTATCGCCTATACGTATTCTGAACCGACGATTTTTGTTGAATATGCTCTTGACACCATGAAATTAGCAAAAGATAAAGGATTGAAAAATGTTTGGGTAACGAACGGTTATTATTCACGGGAAACGTTGGATGTGATCATTCCTTATTTGGATGCAGCCAATGTAGATTACAAAGGGCCGAATGGCGGAGTCTATGAAAAATACTGCGGCGGCAAGGCCGAACCAATTATGGAAAATCTCAAATATCTTCATGCAGCGGGAGTGCATATCGAAATTACGACACTAGTCGTGCCGGATGTAAACGACAAAACTGATCAATTAGAAAGCATCGCGCAATTTATCGGTTTGCAGTTGAGCAAAGATGTGCCCTGGCATGTTACACGGTTTTTCCCTAATTGGAAAATGATGGACACTCCGATTACTCCTGTGGAAACTCTGGTACTAGCGAAAGAGATCGGCGAAAGAGCAGGGCTTAAGCATATTCATATCGGCAATGTATATTAAGATATAAGTGAGCCTTAGGTTCGGAGGGGGTTATTGCCCCCACCGAACCCTTAGAGCGAACTTAGTTCGAGTTTTATAGCCTGTTGATCCCCGACCTAAGAGGGCGGGGCCCCTGTGCCCTGTGGGTATTACAGGCTGTTAACGAGATAAAAGGAGGCGGAAAGCGTGCTTGTGTTCGGCGTAATTAGTCCTCATCCCCCTATTATTATTCCAGAAATTGGCGGCAGTGAAACGGAAAAGGTAAAGAAAACAATTTCGGCATTAGAGGCGGCAGCCGATAAATTGGCAGCGGCAAAGCCGGATAAATTGCTTGTGATTTCCCCGCACAGCGAACATGGCTATACTGTGCCGCTGTATTATCTTGCAAAAGATTTGGCCTCCGAGACAGAGCTGGAAAAGATATTGGTCACCCATTCTTCGTACACCTATTACTACGAGTTGGGAAAACAATATGGAGAAAAAATCGCTGCGTCAAGCAAACGAATAGCCATAATCGCTTCCGGTGACTTATCGCACGTATTACGGACAGACGGGCCGTATGGGTATGATCCGGCCGGGCCGCAATTGGACGGAATAATTGTTAAGGCAATACGCAATCAGGACGTCGACAGCCTGTTGCACATCGATGATGAAATTCTTCGGAATGGGGCGGAGTGCGGGTTGCGGTCGATTTTGTTCCTGTTTGGCGTTTTTGCGGGAAAGTCATATACAACGGATGTATTGTCTTATGAAGGTCCGTTCGGTGTGGGATATACAGTCGCTGTATTTTTGCCGCAATAACGTGATCGATAAAGTAATATGGAGTACTTGACAATAGTTAGATGTCTAACTATAATACAAATAGAAGGAAGGAATAATAAATTTTATCAATGGTACAGGAGGCGTTTTTCGATGAAAGAAGTGCTGAAATTTTTGCAGGAAAACAGTACGGGATTTTTGGCAACGATTGCAGATGGGAAACCAAAGGTAAGGCCGTTCCAATTTATGTTAGAGGAAAATGGAAAGCTGTTTTTTTGCTCAAACAACACGAAAGATGTTGTTAAGCAGTTAAAAGCTAATCATTATGTGGAATTTTCCAGTTTTTCGCCGCAATTTACCTGGGTGCGTCTGAATGGTGAAGTGAAGTTCAGCGATGATTTGCGAATCAAAGAAAAAATCATAGAGACCCATGCGTTAGTTCAATCTATTTATCAGAGTGCCGATAATCCAGTTTTTGAAATATTCTATATTGAGCATGGGACTGCTATTCTTGCAGACTTTTCCGGGCAGCCGCCGAAACGGATCGATTTTTAACGGCAAACCACGTTGAGTGGACAAATGCATTACAATGTTGTGAAAACAGCCCTAGTCCGATATGAATTCAGACTAAGGCTGTTTTTTTGAAAAACGGGCATGATTGGCCTAAATGTAATATAATAAGGTCAAAACAAAAAATGCCGATGTTTCGGATTTGTAAAGTTCGTAGGAGTGGTAGCGATGAGAAGTTTATTTTTTTACGAAACCGAGATTGGAAAAATCGGGATTGCGGATAACGGAAAGGCAATTACCCATCTAACTTTTAGTGATAAGAAACTACCAGCAGACGGGATCGTCCGTGAAACGGCTCTTATCCGGGACGCCGCCGCGCAAATCCAAGGTTATCTGGCTGGGCGGCGCAAGGACTTTGAATTTCCGCTGGTAATGGAAGGTACGCCGTTTCAACAAAAAGTGTGGGAGGCTTTGCAAGAAATCCCGTACGGAGAAACAAGAAGTTACAAAGAAATTGCCGTAAGCATCAGAAACCCGAAAGCCTGTCGGGCTGTAGGAATGGCCAATAACAAAAATCCGATTGCAATTGTTGTTCCTTGTCACCGTGTGGTAGGGGCAAACGGGAATTTAGTCGGTTATGCCGGCGGACTTGATATAAAGGCCAGGCTTCTTAATTTGGAAAAAGAACACGTGTAATATTTATTGGCTATTTTGCTATGTGCCTGTCTGGTTGTAAGGGGGGGTGGTATGCTTGAATACTATGGAGCAATTTGAGAAAATGCAAGACTTCGAATGGGGGACGCTATTGTGGTTCTTTGAACCGGATAATCTTGACATTGAGCGGTTAAGCGTGGGGCTGGTAACCTTTAAGCCGAACATGGTGCAAAATGAGCATCTCCATTCTGGCGATGAACAAGTGATTTATGTCATTTCGGGAGCAGGACTCCAGACCGTCAATGATGCAACTGAACCCATTCGGACAGGGGATATCAAGCATATTCCACCCTATGCCAGACATAAAGTGGTGAATTTGCTCGATACGGAACTTAAGTTAATCATTGTTTATACGCCGTCAAAATTTCAACAACTTCTTGCCAGTCCCGACACCGAGCTGCAGAATGATGCGAAAAATTTGTTTGGCTTTCTGGACACGGAAGCATTGCGCAGTTTGCTGAATAAATTGGCTGATGCAACGGATTTTAGCCTGGCAGTATTGAACACAGCCGGTGAGATTTTGTTAACTACCAATAATTATCCCCGGTTTTGTACGCTATTGAGTACCGCCAGCGGCGGGCAGCATTGCAGGCAACATATTCTCCCCGCATGCGATAGCGCAGCATTGTCCAATAATCGTCTTTTGTTTTTTTGTTGCCATAATATTGCCAGTATTGTCGTGCCAATATTTAACGGTGATGTGCCGATCGGCTTTATTAAGTGCGGACAAATATTTATCAAGAAACCCGATTTACAACAAATAGAGCGTGAATTCAGCGATTTATATTCCGGCTATGGCTTCAACCCTGGTAAGCTTATGACGGAGTATTTGAGCACGAAAATTCAGCCTAAGAGCAGGTTGTATGCAGCTGCCGAAGCGACATTTGTGATTGCCAATTACATTAATGAAATGGCGACGGCTTCGCTGCGGCAAACGGAACTGACAAACAGCCGGATTTCTTTGATCAAAGAACAAGTTGCAAAAGCAGAACTGGAAAAGGCTCTAAAAGAGGCGGATTTTAAACTTTTGATTTCACAAATTAACCCCCATTTTTTGTTCAATACGTTAGGTACAATTGCCCACCTCGCATACATTGACGGATCAGAACGGGTTGCTAATTTAGTCTGGAACCTTTCCGATTTGCTTCGTTATACATTAAAAAAGACGGAACAGCTTATTTCCCTGCAAGAAGAACTGGAAATGGTTCGTAATTATGTTGCCATTCAAACCGCCCGTTTTGGTGAACGATTGAGTGTGGCGACGGATATCGACCCGGCATTGACCAATGTATTGATACCGGGATTGCTGCTGCAGCCACTCATTGAAAACGCAATTATCCATGGCATTGAAGGCAGTAAAAATAGAGGGATTGTAACAATCAACGTGAAAAAACTCGATCAGGATATCCAGGTTGAGATTATCGATAATGGTGTTGGCTTTAATCTGGCATCGATCGTAAACCAGGAAAAGAAAGAGAAGAAAAACGGATTGGGCATTGATAGTGTAAAAAACCGGCTTCAATATTACTATGGTGAACGACAGTCTTTTTTTATTGACAGCAAACCAGGAAAGGGTACGCGAGTGGTCCTGACTTTTCCGCTTATGCATGGTGATGATGATGCGAAAACTTAACATATTGGTTGTTGATGATGAAGCCGTTGTTCGTTCCTTCATAAAATCGGTGATCGAACGGGAAAAATTGCCGGTGAATCAGTTTTTACAAGCCGATAACGGTCGTGATGCCGTAGCAATCACGGCACAATATCGACCAGACCTCGTCTTTATGGATATACGCATACCGGAACTTGATGGAATTCATGCGGCAGAAAAAATATTGGCGGATTATCCGTGGATCAAAATTTTTATTGTTTCCGCGTACAGTGATTTTGATTATGCCAGGACAGCTTTTCGTGCCGGGGTTTGCGATTATTTGCTGAAACCGGTAAAGCCGGTGGATATCATTACAGCGATACGGAAAGCTGCAGTTTCCTTGTCGGACAACCAAGATATCAGCAGACCGGTTATGGTTAAACATGAATTGGTTCGAAAAATAGAAGAATATGTAAGGGGTAATTTAGATAAGCCAATACATCTTCAAGATCTGGCTAATGCTGTTTTTCTGAGCCCCTCTCATTTAAGCCGCTCCTTTAAGCAACTGACGGGATTTTCGGTAATGGATTTTATTCAGGAACAAAAACTGGGGGCAGCGGCCAAGCTATTGGTTTCATCTGAACGTTCAATTACCGAAATTGCGGGGTTGGTTGGTTTTAACGATGGAACGTATTTCGCTACCTGCTTTAAGAATAAGACCGGGTTATCTCCCAAACAATACCGGAAATCGCATCGGATTTTTTAATGATATTGGCCGTTTGAAACTTGTGCCCAGCTACGAGACGCAAGTTTTTTAATATTTGCCGCAAAGAATTGCAGGAAAATTAGCAGAAGATTCGGTATGATAGCAATAGGAAAGTCTTAATAAGAATATTTGGAGGAATGATGTTATGCGCAGTGATATTGCAAAAGTAGGTTCAACCCGTGCTGCTCACAGATCTTTGTTTTATGCCATGGGGTATACGCCGGACGAGCTTAAAAAGCCGATGATTGGCGTAGTCAACGCTTTTAATGAAATCATTCCGGGGCACTTTCATCTTCGTTCGATTGCTGAAGCCGTGAAAATGGGAATTGCCGGTGCCGGCGGTATGCCTGTAGAATTTCCGGCAATTGGAATATGCGACGGAATTGCAATGGGGCATGGGATGAAATATCCGCTTGCAAGCCGTGAACTGGTTGCCGATTCGATCGAAGCAGTAGGGAATGGCCATGCGTTTGACGGCCTTGTTTTGATCCCGAACTGTGATAAAATTGTTCCCGGTATGTTGATGGCGGCTGCGCGGTTAAATATTCCTTGTATTGTCGTCAGCGGCGGTCCGATGATGGCCGGACGGTATCAAGGACAAGATATCAGCGTCAGCACCATGTTTGAAGCGGCGGGGTTATTTGAAGCCGGAAAAATTTCAGCCGAAGAACTGGATGCAATGGAAAAATCAGCGTGTCCGGGCTGCGGCTCGTGCGCCGGATTGTTTACTGCAAATTCAATGAACTGTTTGACGGAAGCCTTAGGTATGGGGATTCCCGGGAACGGTACGATACCGGCAGCTAATTTGGGCGCTCGGATCATGCTTGCCAAACAGGCGGGTAAATTAATCCTTGATTTGGTTGCCAAAGACATTAAACCAAGGGATATCCTTACCATCGAAGCGTTTGAAAATGCGATTGCTGTTGACATGGGTATTGGCGGTTCTACCAATACCGTACTGCATTTGCCGGCGATTGCCTATGAAGCCGGAATTGACCTTCCGTTGGCATTGTTTGATAAAATTAGTGCGAAAACGCCGTATATTACTAAATTAAGCCCTGGTGGAACGCACCACATGCAGGATCTTAACGAAGCCGGCGGCATTAGCGCCGTGATGAATGAACTGTCAAAATTAGGGGTTATTCATACAGAGGCGATCACTGTTACCGGTCCGATGAAGGATCGGATTGCGAACGCCAAAATCATGCGCCCGGATGTCATTAAAAGTGTCGAGGCGCCTTATCGCAGCCGCGGTGGCATCGCGGTTTTAACCGGAAATATTGCTCCTCTGGGTTCGGTTGTTAAAGAAAGTGCGGTTTCCGAAGACATGCTGGTCTTGGAAGGACCGGCCAAAGTATTTGATTCGGAAGAAATTGCAATTGAAGCCATTATTGGCGGAAAAATTAAAGATGGAGATATTGTCGTTATTCGTTATGAAGGTCCAAAAGGCGGACCGGGTATGCGGGAGATGCTGAATCCGACGGCTGTAATCACGGGAATGGGCCTTAAAGTCGGTCTAATTACTGATGGCCGTTTTAGCGGTGCCAGCCGCGGCGCCTGCATCGGCCATGTATCGCCGGAGGCTATGGATGGCGGACCGATCGGCCTTATTCAGGAGAATGACATCATCTCGATCAATATTCCGGAACGGAAGCTCAACGTTCAGGTCAGTGACGAAGAACTGGCTAAACGGAAGGAAGCATGGGTTCAGCCAAAACCACGGGTTACTACCGGTTATTTGGGCCGTTATGCAAAACTGGTTACTTCGGCCAATACAGGGGCGGTTCTGAAGTAAAGATCGGGAAGAAGGTAAACGATGAACTATTTGTTTATTTGCTATCCGAAATGCACGACTTGCCAAAAAGCAAAAAAATGGCTGGACGAGCATACTATTTCTTATGAAGAACGGCACATTAAAGATCATAACCCAACTTTCGATGAATTGCGGCAATGGCACAAGCAAAGCAACCTTTCATTAAAAAAAATTTTTAATACCAGCGGATTGCTGTATAAATCGTTGCAGTTAAAAGAACGGTTGGACGCCATGTCCGAGGCAGAGCAGCTTGCCCTGTTGGCAACGGACGGAATGCTTGTGAAAAGGCCTATTTTAATTGCCGGCAGTAAAGTTTTGGTTGGATTTAAAGAAGATGCCTGGCGAGAGCTCATTAAGTAAAGAAATAAATCCAATCAAATGCAGAATTTTCAAAAAATAATGATTGCAATTTCGAGCTGGGTATGGTATATTTAAGTCACCAGAAGGAGCTGTTCGGTAGGTACCGGTGAGGTACCGAAAGCCCAGAGGGGAGGTTCGGATGGTTCCCTCTGTAAAACTATCTTAACATACTTTTATTAGCTAATGAGAGCTAAGACGCTAGTGGAAAGGTAGTTCAAAAGTTGGTACTAATAGCGTGTTGATTTGTAAATAAGAAAGGTTATGCCTTTCGAAAAGTTAATAGTGTCTGCTGAGAAGCAGAGAAACGTTGACAAAAATGAGACAAATCAATAAAAGTTAGGTATCAAGATGACCCGCAAGAGAGAAATCTTTTGCGGGTTATTTCTTGTTTTGCCTTGCAATCTTTATATTATGAAAATATACTTGGCAGAGAGGATTTACTTTGTCAAAGTGTAATAGGATAAATGTAAGACATTGTTAAAATATGATAAAAGGGGTTTTTATTGTGAAGGAAGAGATCGTGAGTGAGAAAAAAATATGTGATGCGGGAAGCGCTGACGGGCAAGGAGCGAAAGCGGATGCCCGGGTTATGCCTATTGAACCGCAAATCACATTTGATGTTTTTAGTAAAGTAGATTTACGGGTATGCCGCGTTATCCAGTGTGAAGCGGTGCGCAGATCCAAAAAATTGCTGCGGCTGGAATTGGATGACGGGCTCAATGGACGGATTATAGTTTCCGGGATTCATCCCTGGTATGAACCGGAAGATTTGATCGGCAAGAAAATTATCGTGATTGCCAATCTGGAACCCGCAAAATTTTGTAATGTTGAAAGCCAAGGAATGCTTTTGGCCGGCGATGATGCAAATGGTGCCTGCAAGATCGTTTTTGTCGACGAAACGATACCGGTCGGATTTCGGATTCACTGAGGTCCGGCCGGTATTTACGCATAAACAAACTTTTATGCAACATACAGAGGTGAATATAAGATGGGCGAAACAAACATAATCAGAAAGGCGGAGAAGCGGGATATTGGTATTCTTGCAGACTTATTAGGATCTTTATTTGCTATTGAAACCGATTTCGCTATCGATGTGCAGAGCCAACAGCAAGGCCTTCTTTTGCTGCTGGAAGAGCCGGAACGGGCTTGTATTATGGTTGCTGAGCGTGACAATAGGATTGTCGGGATGTGTACAGGACAAATTTTGGTATCTACTGCCGCAGGTGGGTTAAAAGTAATTGTTGAAGATGTAGTGGTTGCACAAGGAATGCGTGGCCGCGGTATCGGAACGGAGCTAATCACTGCTATTGAACACTGGTCCAGAGCTTGCGGTGTGAAACGAATGGACCTTTTGGCTGACCGGCGAAACAGTCCGGCATTGGATTTTTATCGGCAGCGGGATTGGCGCAGCACAGAGTTGGTTGCGCTGCAAAAACCACTATTGGTATAGGGGAATTGGCTAAGTTTATTAGGAGGAAAAAATAGGTATGTTAAACATCGGCTGTCATTTGTCCACTGCAAAAGGTTATGAACATATGGGTAAGGAAGCGTTGAGTATTGGTGCCAACACGTTTCAGTTTTTTACCCGCAATCCGCGCGGCAGCAAAGTGAAGAAAGTAGATCACAAGGACGTGGCGGCAATGCTTTCTTTGGGACAACAATACCATTTTGCGCCGCTTTTAGGCCATGCGCCTTATACGCTGAACGCTTGCTCCGCTGATCCACGTATCCGGGAATTTGCTCACCTGGTCATGGCTGAGGATTTAAACAATCTAGAATACTTACCGAATAATTTTTATACGTTCCATCCCGGCAGTCATGTTGGACAAGGGATAAAACCGGGACTTGACCTTATTGTCGAACTGTTAAACCGGATTTTGCGTCCGGAACAGGCGACGATGGTCTTGTTGGAAACGATGTCGGGAAAAGGCAGTGAGGTTGGTAGTAATTTTGAAGAATTGAATTGGATTTTACAACGGGTAAATGTGCCGGAAAAACTGGGAATATGTTTGGATACTTGCCATGTCTATTCTGCCGGCTATGATGTCGTCAATCGGCTCGATGATGTTTTGGAACAATTTGATCACTGTATTGGCCTTGAAAAACTCAAAGCGATTCACTTAAATGACAGCATGACCCCATTCGACAGCAGAAAAGACCGTCATGCGCGCATTGGAGAAGGAACAATTGGTTTAGATGCTGTCGTACGTATCATCAACCATCCCCAATTATGCAAAATACCTTTTTATTTGGAGACACCGAATGATGTGGAGGGTTATGGAAGAGAAATTACGTTGTTGCGAAAAAATTATATAGGATGCTAATAAAAAGATAGAACCATTGTTCCAGCCAGGGTATAGTGGAGCGAAAATTGCAGCGCTGGACAAAATAAATAATTCATAAAAAGATTTTCTTGTGATATAATCCGAGGAGGTGATAAATGATGATCGTTTTTAAAAATGATTGGCAAAAGTTACTGAAGGATGAATTTGAAAAAGAATATTATCAAAACCTGAGACAGTTTTTGATCAAGGAATATCGGACAAAAACCATTTATCCCGATATGTACGATATTTTTAATGCCTTACATTATACTGCCTACAGCGAAGTAAAGGTTGTTATATTAGGCCAGGACCCTTACCATGGACCGAACCAGGCGCATGGGCTTAGTTTTTCGGTAAAACCGGGCATTCAGCCACCGCCTTCTTTGGTGAATATCTACAAAGAATTGCAGGATGATCTACAGTGTCCAATTCCCAAGACAGGCTATTTAAAAAAATGGGCTGATCAAGGAGTGTTACTCTTGAACACAGTCCTCACTGTCATTGCAGGCCACGCCAATTCGCATCGGGGAATGGGCTGGGAACGGGTTACAGACCGGATCATCAGTTTATTGAATGAGCGACAGGACCCTATTGTTTTTATCTTATGGGGCAGTCATGCCCAGTCAAAAGCCAATTTGATTACCAACAAGATTCACTACATCATTAAATCGCCGCATCCCAGTCCATTATCAGCCAGTAAGGGCTTTTTCAAAAGCAAACCATTTTCAAAAGCGAATGCGATTCTGGTTTCTATCGGCAAGAAGCCGGTAGATTGGCAGATTGATGATTAAGCAGAGAGGGGGATAATCCGCAGCAGCTCAATTGTATAGAGAATACCATTTTAAACGAATGGAAAATATGGTATAATTGTCTGGAAGTAGATGATTGTCAGGAGGACTATATGGGATTTCGCTTAAAACCGCGAGAAGAAAAATTTTTCAAAAATCTTTCGGAAAATACACAGCTTATTCGT
>JAGFXW010000176.1 GCA_017861495.1 Bacillota bacterium | reverse complement strand
ATATAAAAACATCGGCGTGATATTCCCGCCCTGACGCAGTGATCACCTTGGCAATTTTCCCATCAGCAACAATGATTTCTTTCACAGGCTGATCCGGCATAACGTTCACTTTGAGTTTGCGCAATACTTCCCGCAGCGTCGCAACAACATCCGCCGCTTTGTCGCTAACCGGAAAAACACGGCCTCCCCGTTCCACTTTCGTCAGGAGTCCATGCTGATGAAAAAAATCCCTCACATCATGATTGGTAAAACGGGAAAAAGCGCTGTATAAGAACCGGCCGTTACCCGTCATATTTTGTATCAATCCGTCAAGATCGCAATTATTCGTAATGTTACAACGCCCTTTACCGGTTATCAATAACTTGCGCCCTACTGTGGGCATTTTTTCCAATAACGTAACTTTTCCACCATGTTCTGCAGCGCTAATCGCCGCCATCATTCCAGCGGCGCCGCCGCCGATTACCAATATTTCCTTCATTTGCTCATCCTCGCATTACCTATTAGAGCTGCTTATGCGAACTTATGCCTTCGCAAGCGCTTTTAACCGGTTAACCTCCTCGGCGGTTAGATGCCGGAAAGAACCTACAGACAAATTTTGCAAAGTCAAAAAAGCGATTTTCGTTCTTTCCAACCGTTGCACGGGGTAGCCAATCGCCTCAAACATACGACGGACTTGCCTGTTTTTCCCTTCATGTATTGTTACTTCAACCATCGTATGTTTCTGCTCCCCATCCTTCCCAAGAATACGGATCAGGGCCGGGGCTGTAATTCCATCCGACAAGCTAATGCCGGTCCGTAAAATATCCAATCGATCTTCGGAAACCTCTCCGGATACGGCTGCCAAATACGTTTTATTAACATGATGCCGCGGATGCATTAAACGATTTGCCAGATCACCATCATTGGTCAAGAGCAGTAATCCTTGGGTTAAATAATCCAAACGTCCGACAGGATAAACCCGTTCAGTAACTCCCGTTAACAAATCCGCTACGGTTTTCCGTTTCTGTGGATCAGACAAGGTAGTAACAACACCAACAGGCTTATTTAACAGTATGTAAGTGTGTTTTTGCGCCGTAATTTCTTTACCGTCAACAACTATCTTATCCTGATCCGGATCGACCTTTACACCCAGTTCAGTAACAACTTTCCCATTGACAGCAACTCTTCCGGCCAGTATCCAGGTTTCCGCTTCACGGCGGGAACAAATTCCAGCCTGGCTTAGGATCTTTTGCAAACGTTCCAAATCCAGCAACTCCTTGTTTTCGATCTATCAAGCAATTTTCTGCATAACCAAAGTAACAACACTCCGCAAAGAAGTCCATAACTTTCCAAACAGGGACTTTCTTTCAACGGATTGCGTAGCAATAAGATCGACAGAACCGTAAACAGTGCCTTTGTACAACAGTTTTACAGAGCCAACTTTTTGGCCGGCTATGATCGGAGCATAATTTTTGACCGATGTTTCAACCACGGTTTCAAAATTTTCATGATCGTCCAGTGAAACTGGGAATACAACGTCTTCCGCAACCGCAAGCGGCAAGTATTCCGTTTGACCATCTTTAACCCGTACCGTTTTCACAATTTCACCGCGTTTATAAACGGGCAGCGTCTCAATTTTACTAAAACCGTAATCTAACAATGCTTTCGAATCGAGCCACATACGGTTGCTGTCCAAAACTACAGCGACCAATTGCACATTCCCACGCTTGGCGCTGCTGACCAGACAAGGTCCGGCCGCCTCTGTATAACCCGTCTTTACGCCGTTCGCGCCATCATAATTCCAAAGCATCTTATTTTCATTGTACAAATCACGGCCAAAATCTTTGCCTGCCCATGGGATCACCGTATGTTTTGTACTAACAATTTGAGTAAATAACGGATTACGAAAACCATAGGCGGCGATTATGGCTAAATCATGCGCGGTTGTGTAATGATTGGGATCAGGCAATCCGCTCGAATTGGTAAAATTCGTATTCTTTGCTCCAATAGCATGCGCTTTTTGGGTCATGAGACGGGCAAAAGCATCGACGTTGCCGGAAATATGTTCCGCGACTGCAACCGTTGCGTCATTACCGGAAATAAGCATTATACCATACAGCAATTCAATTAGCTTTAATTTTTCACCCGGTGACAGCCAAAGGCTGGATCCTTCTACGTTAGCGGCGTTCTGGCTGGTTGTGACCATATCATTGACATTCCCGTTTTCCAATGCAGTCAACAGAGTCATCATCTTTGTTGTACTAGCCGGAAAATTGCGTTCTTCAGCACGATAGGCAAACAATACTTTTCCTGTCGATGCCTCAATTACAATAGCAGCCTTTGAACTAATATCCGGTATTGCATCTTGCCTCGGCGCTCCGAATACACTATGCGGAAAAACGACAGCAATAACCAAAAAAGCCATAATTCCTTTTTGAATCATTTCCTGTAACCCTTTCTATCTATACTATATTTCTTGAAAAGAAAGCAGTTCATGCTACAGTATGAACTGTTCTTCAAACTGCATTGTTTTTATTATTTTTGCCAATAATTTGTCGCAGTTTACTGTACAATATCTTACTACAAGCGCCCGAGAGTTACAACACCTTCCGCAACGGCAAAACATCTTACTTCCTCCGGCACTGCTATCCGCAATTATTCAAAGGAAATTCAAATATTTCCTCTCGATATAGTGGACAAATAATTACAAGGAGAGAATGTAATGAATATTTCATCGATAAGCAGCAGTTCCACCCAGGCTGCCAGCACCAGCACAAGTTCCTCTACCACGTTAAAAACGCTGGAAGCCAAACAACAAAAATTAGAAAACGAAATAAAGCAACTGCAAAAAGAAGGCGAAGAAAATAACGCTGCGCAAATCAAACAACTTCAACAACAATTAAGCCAGATCGAACAGCAAATCACCGAATCGGAAGCCTCTTCCACCAGCAGTACACAAACTGCTTCGGCAGGCGTGAATGTCGGTTCGGCATATTCTGTACAACTCAGTGGACAAGCTGCACAAAATACAACCGCAACTACCAAGACAACAGCAAAATAAATTTATTAAAAAATCAATACCCTAACAATAAATTGGGGCTGTGGAAAAACTTAGCGATAAGTTGTCCATAGCCCTTTTTCAGCTGTTTTATTTTGTACAAATTTTATTCTGTACTATGGTCTTCTGTCTTCCCGGTTTCTTGTTCCTGCAAAAATTGAGCTAAGGGCGGTAATTCTTTTAGGTCTTTTAAACCAAAACTTTGTAAAAATTGTTCAGACGTTCCATATAATATGGGCCGGCCAATCGCATCCTTGCGACCAACTTCCTTGATAAAGCCCCGGTCCAGTAAATTACTGATTGTCTTATCCGCGTTTACACCGCGGATTGCTTCCACTTCCTGTCGCGTTACAGGCTGCCGAAAGGCAATAATGGCCAATGTTTCCATTGCAGCCGATGAAATACGGACCTCCTGAACATGGGCCAGTTTTTCTACAATATCCGTCAATTCCGGTTTGGTGCAAAGCTGAAACCCGCCGGCTACCTCCATTAAAACTAACCCTCTATCGGGTTTTTCCAGATCAGCGCTTAACTTATCCAATAACAAGATAACAGATTCTTCGGGTATGTCCAGCAATTTAGCAATTTTATCGGCTGACAGGGGCTGCCCATGAACGAAAAGAAGCGCTTCCACCACTTTTTTCAGATGATCATAAAACATTATCGGACCACTGCTCCTTCAGCATAATATAAATAGGGCCAAATTTGGTATCCTGACGAACCTGTACACGTTTCAGCCGGACCAATTCAAGCAGCGCCAAAAATAAAGCTACCACTTCCCCACGACTGTGCGCCAACTCTATCATTTGCAAAAAGTCTGTTTCGCCGTTACCTTGATGGAGCAGATGAATAATCGAGTACATTTTATCCTGCACACTCACTTCATCTCGGGACACCAAAGAGTATTCTTCTTCCTTACTTTCCCAAACCGCCACAAAAGCAGCAATCAAATCATCCACTTTCAATCCGGTCGGTAAAATGAACTGGGAAGCAAATTCTTGCGGCTCCCTGGCTATATAATTGCCCCGTTGTTCCGCTAATCGCTCCAGAAACGAGGAAGCCTGTTTGAACATACGATATTCAAGTAAGCGGTCAACTAATTCCTGGCGTGGATCTTCCTCTTCTTCCATAACAACTGCCGCAGGACGCGGCAGCAGAAGGCGGGATTTAATCTGCAACAGTGTTGCCGCCATGACCAAAAATTCGCTGGCAATCTGAATATTGAATTCTTCCATGGTATCCATATACCGCAAATATTGTTCTGTAACCTTCGTGATTGGAATATCGTAAATATCAATTTGATCTTTCTCGATCATGTGCATTAATAAGGCCAATGGACCCTCAAATGCTTGCAGTTTTATCGTATATTCACTCATAATCAGGCTAAATGCATGGCTGACCGGACCTCTTCCATCGTGGCAGACGCCACTTTACGCGCTCGCTCGGCGCCATACTGAAGGATTTCCTTCACTCTTCCCGGGTTGTTTTCCAATACACTACGCCTCGAATGCACGTCAGCCAAAGTATCCACCATTTTTTCCGCCAACATTTTTTTGCATTGAACACAACCAACAGTGGCATTCCGACAGTTTTCGCCGATGGTTGTGACTTCAGTGGTATTAAATAATTTATGGAAGGTAAATACTGTACAAACATCCGGATGGCCAACATCACTTTTCTTTACCCGCTGCGGGTCCGTAATCATCGACATTACACGGGTACGCAATTCGTCCGGCGTAGCGGAAAAGCTAATTTCATTACCGTATGATTTACTCATCTTCCTGCCGTCAATGCCAGGCAATAACGGCGCTTTGCTGAGATAAGGCTTTGGTTCCGGGAAAATCGGCTTATAGAGGTAATTGAAGCGCCGCAATATTTCCCTGGTTAATTCGAGGTGGGGAATCTGATCTTCTCCTACCGGTACGGTATCGGCTTTATAAAGAATAATATCGGCTGTCATCAATTCCGGATACCCTAAAAAACCATATGTATTGATATCCTTCCCTTGTGAACCTAATTGCTGCAGCTTGTCTTTGTAAGTAGGCACGCGTTCCAGCCAGGACAACGGGGTAATCATCGATAAGAGAAGGTGCAGTTCTGCGTGCTCCTTTACTTGCGATTGCACAAAAATAACATTTTTTTCCGGGTCCAAGCCGGCGCTCAACCAATCCAATGCCATATCGTGAATGTATTCCGGCAACCTTGACGTATCTTCAAACCGAAGAAGTCAACGCATGCCAATCAACAATCGAAAAAAAGCACTCATAATCTTGCTGTAACTTTACCCAATTATCCAAAGCGCCCAGATAATTGCCCAGGTGAAATTTACCAGATGGCTGCATACCACTAAAAATACGTCCTTTTACCATATAAAATCTCTCCTCCCATTTAGAAAACCCGGCTTGCGCCGAGCTTTTGACAACGACGGTGGAAGCCGCCGGTTTCACTTATGTCACAGAAAGCAGCCCACTTTCTGTAAGACTAAAAAAACAGCATGACGATGCGCTGGATCAAATACGATAATATAATTTGGATCGGTTTGATAATCGCTCCTGCAATGCCAAGATAAATTAAAGCGATTAAAATAAATGGTCCATACCGCTCAATGCGGTCGAAAGCATGCGACTGGGCTGGCGGAAGCAAACTACTGACAATTTTCGAACCGTCAAGAGGCGGCACGGGTAATAAATTAAATACCGCGAACAATAGGTTGTAGCTGTATGTCAGCCAAAGGACTTTGCCCCAGCCGGAAGTCAGCATCCCCAACTTGACCAGAAAACCAAGCAATAAAGCGGTAATCAGCGCCGTTAAAATATTTGCGCCCGGCCCAGCAAACGACACCAGCATCAGGCCTTTACGGCTATTGTTAAAATAACCGGGATTAATCGGAACCGGTTTTGCCCAACCAAACTGAAACAGCCATAGCATAATCAAGCCTAACGGATCCAAGTGCGCAATCGGATTTAATGTTAAACGGCCGAGTAAACGGGGAGTAGGATCTCCCATTCTCACCGCCATGGCAGCATGAGCAAACTCATGGACCGTTAATGCAATCAACAATGCTGGAATTCGAAAAACCATATCTGAGTCAAAACCAAACACGTGTGTTCCCCCTTAGGCGCTTTTCCCGCAAAAAGCCATCTTATTCATTGTTACATAAAATCAAACGATAGGCAAGCAGCAAACGTAATCTTCATTCATGAAAAACGGGCTCCATCATACTGCCCATTAAAAAACCCGGCTATAAAAACCAGGTTCTTCAAACGACCGGTCATATAAGTGAGCCTTAGGTTCGGAGGGGGTTATTGCCCGCGCCGAACCCTTAGAGCGAACTTAAGACTGAGGCTCGAAATCTTTGATTTCGCGAAGCCGAAGTTTCCCTTTAGGGTTTCGAGTGTTATAGCCTGTTGA
>JAGFXW010000039.1 GCA_017861495.1 Bacillota bacterium | reverse complement strand
TTTAGCGTAAAAGGCAGCCAATTCGAACAGCCGCTGCTCGAATTCTCCGGCGCTTGCGCGGGCTGCGGCGAAACCCCGTATGCCAAACTGGTCACCCAATTGTACGGCGACCGTATGATGGTAGCCAATGCAACTGGCTGTTCGTCCGTTTGGACCGGCAGCGCGCCTTCCATTCCGTACACGAAAAACTACCGCGGCCATGGTCCGGCCTGGGGCAACTCGCTGTTTGAAGACAATGCGGAATACGGACTTGGCATGTTCCTGGCGGTCAAGCAATTGCGCAATAAAATGGCGGAGAACATTAAAGCTGCCAAGGACCACTACGGCGAATCCTTCAAGGCGGTTTGCGAAGACTGGCTGGCCAATCAGGATAATGGCGAAGGAACGCGGGAGAGGGCCGATCGGTTTATTGCCGAATTGGAAGCCTTGAAAGGCCAGGATGCTCTCCTCGGCACAATTTATGACAATAAAGACTTCCTGGTCAAACGGTCGCAGTGGATCTTCGGCGGCGACGGATGGGCGTATGATATCGGCTTTGGCGGTTTAGACCATGTATTGGCTTCCGGCGAAGACGTCAATGTCCTGGTGTTTGATACGGAGGTTTACTCCAATACCGGCGGACAATCCTCAAAAGCGACCCCGACGGCAGCGATTGCGAAATTCGCCGCCAGCGGCAAGCACACCAAGAAAAAAGATTTAGGCATGATGGCCATGAGCTATGGCTATGTGTACGTAGCCCAGATTGCCATGGGAGCCGACAAAAACCAAACGCTCAAGGCGATTGCCGAAGCGGAAGCCTATCCGGGCCCATCGTTGATCATTGCCTACGCGCCGTGTATCAACCATGGCTTGAAAGCCGGCATGGGCTGCAGCCAATTGGAAGCCAAAAAAGCGGTGGAGTGCGGCTATTGGTCAACTTACCGGTTTAACCCGCAGAATAAAGATAACGGAAAAAATCCGTTTACCATGGATTCGAAAGAACCGACTGCCAGCTTTAGAGATTTCCTAATGGGTGAAGTTCGGTACTCCTCCTTGCAGAAACAGTTCCCTGAGACGGCGGAGGCGTTGTTCAATAAGACGGAACAGGATGCCAAAGACCGGCTGGCCGCCTATAAGCGGTTGGCGGACTAATCGATGTAGACTTGCTTGAGGCGAAGTTTCGCCCTCCAGCTGACTCCGCCTCAAGGGTCTCTTTCGGGATTTTTGCAGATTGTCTGAAGGATAAAATTGGGATTGTCAATATAAAATAGAAAAAAGCGGGTTTGTCATTGACAAGCGCATGCTATTAGGATATAATCTTTACTTGTGGGATATGATCCACTAGCTCAGTCGGTAGAGCACCTGACTTTTAATCAGGGTGTCCCGCGTTCGAGTCGCGGGTGGATCACCAATGTCTATCAAGCTTTCAAGCTTCGGCTTGGAAGCTTTTTTGCTCTTATAGAAAGTATAACGACATAAGTGCAGCCAGCGGCTTCCACTGCCGCTAAAAGCTCGGCGTAAGCCGGGCTTTCTAATTTTGCCTGCGGGGCAGGGTTGCAGTTTTCGGGAGAAATGCGTATAATCTTAAATAGGAATATTACGATTTAGGAGAAAAACGATGACGGAAAAATTGATTGCCTTGTTGCGCAGCAACGGGCATAAAATTACGCCGCAACGGCGGGCTGTGATTGGCGCTTTACTGGCTTGCGGCCATTTTGTCACGGCGCAGCAAATTTTAGACCAAGTGAAGAAAACGCACCCGGATATCAGTTTGGATACGATATACCGGAACTTGGGTTTACTGATCGGGCTGGGAGCCGTGGCGGAAATTCGCACGCCCAATCGCGGCGGGAATTTGTTTGAGGTTTTGACGGCGGATCATCATTCGCATCTGGTCTGCTTGACTTGCGGCAGGGCGAAGTGTTTGCCGTTTTGTCCGGTACAGAGCTCGGATCTTGCACAGGCCGGCGTGGATGGGTTTACCATCACTTCACATTCGTTGGAATTTTACGGGTATTGCCAGGAGTGTCAGGCATCTGCGGAAGGAGAGAATAGGCCATGTTGTCCAAAATGAGTAAATTGGCATTTTTTTTGCTGTTGATTGGCTCGGTGTTGTTAACCGGCTGCGGCAGCCAAAACAAAACCAGTGAGCGAAGCGTGAATTCCAATGCCGAGGGTAAGAAAAAGTTTGTCGTTGTGACCTCGTTTTATCCGGTGTATATTGCAACTATCAATGTCACTCGCGATGTTCCCGGCGTAGAAGTAATCAACATGACGAAACCGCAAACCGGCTGCCTGCACGATTACCAACTGACGCCGGAAGATTTGAAAACGCTCGAACGAGCCAATGCGTTTGTCATCAATGGAGCAGGGATGGAAGCATTCCTGGATAAAACGCTCCAACAGCAGCCGCAGTTAAAAGTGATTGACGCCAGTAAGGATATTCCCCTGCTGACCGATCAAACCGGCGAACAAAATCCCCATGTCTGGGTCAGCATCACCAACCACATTCTCCAGGTTCAGAATATTGCCGGACAATTGGCAACGCTTGATTCTGCCAACGCCGGTCAGTATAAGAAAAATGCGGAGGAATATAACAACCGGCTTGCGGTTTTGCGCGATAGCCTGCAAAAAACTGTATCCGGTGTGTCCCAGCGGGATATCATTACCTTCCATGAAGCATTTCCTTACTTTGCGAAAGAATTTAACTTAACTATTGTGGCTGTCATTGAACGCGAGCCCGGCACGGACCCGTCACCGAAAGAATTGGCCGAAACAATTGAAACGGTGAAGGCATCCCGGATTAAAGCCTTGTTTGCCGAACCGCAGTATTCGACGAAAGCCGCGCAAACGATTGCCCGTGAAACCGGGGCAAAAATATATACGCTGGATCCGATCGTAACCGGTGAAGCCAAACCAGGGGCGTATGACGACTACATTCGGGCGATGGAAAAAAATGCAAAAACATTGCGGGAGGCATTACAATGACGCCAAACCAGCGGCATCCTGGTCCGTGCCGTGCCAATGACTGTCATCGGTTATGCTGTACAAAAGTGGAAAACTTTTGTGTGACATTAGGAAATAAAAAAATTTTCCAGGATGTGAACCTCCATATTCACTGCGGCGAACTTACCGCGTTAATTGGGACAAACGGGTCGGGGAAAAGTACTTTGCTGAAATCAATTCTGGGAGAAATTCGTCATTCCGGCACCTTGGAATATCTTGACGCCAAAGGAACGCGCAGCGGCAATCCGTTGATAGGGTATGTGCCGCAATATCTGAATTTTGACCTGAGTACCCCGACGAGCGTGTTTGATCTGTTTATGGCTTGTCTTACCCGAGTTCCTGCCTGGTTGGCTGTACCGGGCAAAATTCGCCGCCGGGTCGCCCAGAGCCTTGAAAAGGTGAAAGCCTGCCATTTGATTGACCGCAGGCTGGGGGCTTTGTCCGGAGGAGAATTGCAAAGGGTACTGCTGGCGCTGGCATTGGAGCCGGTACCGGATCTGTTGTTGCTGGACGAGCCGGTTTCCGGCATTGATAAGAATGGGTTAGAACTGTTTTATACGATCGTTTCTGATTTGCGGCGAAACTATGATTTGTCGATCATTTTGGTTTCCCATGACTTGGATTTGGTTGCCCGTTATGCCGACAGGGTAATTCTCTTGGATAATACAATCCTTTGTAATGGGACTCCGGAAGAAGTATTTGCCGATGAACGGACAAAAAAGATTTTCGGAATGCGGCTGGGCCCGGAATGATATTGCCGGGGCAGGCAATGACAGGGAGATGGTTTGGTGTTGGAGTGTTGGTATAGTTTGTGTGATGTTGTCCTTCCGTTTTCCTGGTTGGGTCACTCCTTTATGAAAAATGCGCTGTTGGCAGTGCTGCTGGTTACCCCGCTGTTCGGACTGCTCGGCACGATGGTGGTCAGTAACCGCATGGCCTTTTTTTCCGATTCGTTAGGTCATGGCGCGTTTACCGGCATTGCAATCGGCGCTTTATTGGGCGGAATTCAACCCTTGCCGGCCATTATCGTTTTTTCGATTTTCTTTGCCGTGTTGATTACGGTAATTAAAAATAAAAGCAGGATTTCTACCGATACGATTATCGGCGTATTTTCCTCCACCGCCATTGCCCTAGGCTTGATGATCATGTCTCGGGGCGGGAGTTTCGCCAAGTTTTCTACATACCTGATCGGAGATTTGCTAAGTATTGCGCCGGGTGAGATCGCCATGCTTTGCGTCGTGTTTGCCGGTGTTCTATTGCTTTGGCTGGTGATTTTCAATTCGTTGCTTGTGATCAGCATCAATCCGTCACTGGCGGCCAGCAGGGGCTTCAATACTGTGGTAATGGAGATTTGTTTTGCGGTAGCGCTGGCGGTTGTTGTAGCCATCAGCATCCAGTGGGTCGGCTTGTTAATTATCAATTCGATGCTGGTGCTGCCGGCTGCGGCAGCTCGCAATATTACCGTGAACGTAAGACAATATCATTTTTATTCCGTTCTGTTCGCCGTGTTTTCCGGCGTTACCGGGTTAATTCTTTCTTACTATTGGAATACTGCTACCGGTGCGACCATTGTGCTGGTCGCGGCAATCCTTGTTTTCCTGACGTTTGCCGTTCGCTCCCGTATCAGCGTCTGAAGCCGGCGTTTGGAGGCGGAAATAGCGAAGCAAATGTAATAAAGAAACCGGGATAAGGTGAAAAAAGAAACCTTGTCCCGGTTTTTGTTTCGACAGAGACAAAACTGTACATCTGTCAAAACCGAATGTCTTGTATATAAACATGGGATAAAGTATAATATAAGTTACTGGATTGTGCGCGGATTTCTTATTTTTGAACGTGAAGACACATAGTTTAGCTGAGCGACGAACGTTTCATTGGGGGAATACGGATTAACGTGCGATAAACGGATATGATGGGGGGATTTTTTTGGAAAAACAAAAACTTGCAATTATTCCACTTGGTGGACTAGGGGAAGTCGGAAAAAATATGACGGTTATCCGCTATGGTGATGACATTGTTGTGTTGGATTGCGGCTTGGCGTTCCCGGATGATGATATGTTGGGGATCGATTTAGTGATCCCGGATATAGCATACCTATTGGAAAATCAGGATAAGGTACGGGGCGTTGTGATTACTCATGGTCATGAGGACCACATTGGCGCATTGTCGTATTTCTTGAAACAAATTAATGTACCGGTATACGGAACCCGCTTGGCATTAGGGATTGCCGAGGGGCGGCTCAAGGAAAATAATGTAAGCAACGCTTCGTTAATTCCGATCAAACCTGGCGACGAGCTGTCGTTTGGCAGCATTCAGGTCGGTTTTATCCGCGGCAGCCATTCCATTCCGGATGTGGTCGGAGTTTATTTTAAAACGCCGATGGGGACGATTGTCCATACGGGTGATTTTAAAATTGATTATTCACCGGCAGACGGAAAAATTATGGACCTGCATAAATTTGCCGAACTGGGTGCTGAAGGGGTTTTGGTTTTAATGTCGGACAGCACCAACGCCGAGCGGCCGGGCTTTACAAAATCGGAGCGCACGGTAGGCATTGCGCTGGACGAAGCGTTTCGCTGCGCTAAAAACCGAATCATTCTGGCCACGTTTGCTTCGAATGTTTCCCGTGTCCAGCAAGCGATTAATTCGGCCTGCAAGTATGGCCGCAAAGTAGCGATTATCGGGCGCAGCATGATCAACGTCGTCAACATTTCTTGCGAACTGGGGTATTTGACGGTGCCGGAAGGCGTATTGATCGATATTGATGAGATAAAGAATTACCCGGCCAACCAGATTTTGATTTTGACGACCGGCAGCCAGGGCGAGCCGATGTCCGCTTTGACCCGGATTGCAATGAACGACCACCGTAAAGTCGAGATTTATCCGGGCGACACCGTTATTATTTCTGCGACCCCGATTCCCGGCAATGAGAAATCGGTCGCCAAAACGATTGATATGCTGCTGCGTTTGGGGGCGAATGTGGTTCACGGCCATGCTGCCGGAATCCATGTTTCCGGCCATGCCAGCCAGGAAGAACTAAAGCTGATGCTGTCCTTGGTGCAACCCAAATATTTGATTCCCGTTCACGGAGAATACCGGATGTTGATGAGCCATGGACAACTGGGAGAAGAACTGGGGATGTCCAGGGAAAATATTTTCCTCGGCACCAACGGGCAAGTGTTTGAATTTACCCAGGATGAAAACGGCGTCAGAGGAAAGATGGCCGGGAAAGTTACGGCCGGTAGGGTATACGTCGATGGACTTGGCGTAGGCGACATCGGTAATATCGTTATCCGGGACCGCAGCCAACTCTCCAAGGACGGGGTTCTTATTGTGGTTGTAACCATGGACAAGGAAAGAGGCTGTGTGGTAGCCGGACCGGATTTGGTCTCGCGCGGCTTTGTTTATGTGCGGGAATCCGGCCAATTGATGGAGGAAGCCAAGAAAAAGGTCCGCCAGGCACTGACAAAATGTGAAGAAAGCCAGGTCACGGAATGGGCTGCGATCAAAACCAGCGTCCGTGATACACTCGGGAAATTTATTTATGAAAAGACCCGTCGTCGGCCGATGATTTTGCCGATCATTATGGAAATTTGAACTTTTTCCTTATAAAAAGGATTTTCTTCGAACCAGTTAGAATTACTATTTCAATGAATACAAAAATTTAGTGGTTTCATAATAGCATATTTCTTCGAATTCGGGCGCCTAACAAAGACATGGATATGTTTTTCATGGTGGCCGGATCTACAGGTGCGCTGGGAAACCGGCCTGCCTCCCATTGTGGAAAGAAGGAGTGGTGTCCAGGCATCATGCAGACTCCCATGGCCTTATGTGTGCAATGGTAGTCTGTTTTTTTGTTGAAATGTTACTTGCAAACAAAAGCAAACAAAAGGAGTGATTTTACGATCATGGAAAAACGGTTCCTTATTGTTTTGCTGGTGGGGCTGTTCTCAATGACAATTGCCGCTTGCGGCACGCAGCCAGCAGCGCAAAAGCCGCCTGCTTCATCGGTACAAGTGCTTTTATCCAGTACCATTGGGCCGGTTGATGCGGGGATTGTGGATGTACTGGAAAGCGAATTTCAAAAAAAGACAGGGATTATTGTCCGGCATGTGGGTGCTGGAACGGGTGCGGCGCTGAACCTTGCCAAAGGGGGATCAGTGGATCTTGTCATGGTGCATGCAAAAGCATTGGAGGAAAAATTCGTTGCCGATGGATATGGGACTAAGCGCATTGATTTGATGTACAATGATTTTGTTGTATTGGGTCCGGCCGCTGATCCGGTCGGCATCCGCGGCGAAAAGAGCATTGTACAAGCACTGAAAAAACTGGCGCAAGGAAACGGGTTATTTATCAGCAGGGGAGATCAATCCGGTACGCATGTTAAAGAATTGGAACTGTGGGGCAAAGCCGGCATTAAACCGCAGGGCGATTGGTACCAGGTGTACGAAAAAGGTGCCGAAGGCAATGCAAAAACCCTTCGTTATGTGAATGAACGGCAAGGCTACACGATCATGGACCGGGCGACCTATATTACGATGAAGAAGGAGCTTTCTCTTCAGGTTCTGGTTGAAAAGGACGAGTTGATGCTGAATTATATTTCGCTGATTCCTGTGAATCAGCAAAAATTCCCTAACGTGCATCATGAAGAAGCAATGAAGTTTATTGACTGGATGACTTCGGAAGAGGGACAAAAGATCATACGCGATTTTGGTCGGGATAAATATGGCGAACCGTTATTTTTCCCTAACTCGGAAGCTGGAAAAAAATTAAAATGATTGGAGTGGATTGTAAGGATGAAAAAACAGGTGACAGCAGTAATCATGAGTCTGTTTCTGGCTATGCTGGTTCTTGCCGGCTGCGGGACGAAAGCGCCCACTGCGCAACAGCCCGCCCAGCCGCAGGTCAAGGATGTTATCTTGGCGACGACAACCAGTACGCAGGACAGCGGGTTGCTGGATGTATTGATCCCGGCCTTTGAAAAGAAAACCGGTTACAAGATTAAAACGATCGCCGTCGGTTCCGGCCAGGCAATCGCCATGGGCGAAAAAGGAGAAGCCGATATCCTGCTAACCCATGCTCCGGATGCCGAAAAGAAAGTGATTGAATCCGGTGCGGCAATCAACCGCCGCTTGATCATGCATAACGATTTTATCATTATTGGCCCGGCTGCTGATCCGGCCGGCATCAAAGGCAAGTCGGCCGCAGAAGCCATGAAGGGCATTGCGGATACGAATTCGATCTTCATTTCCCGGGGCGATAACTCTGGCACGGACCAATTGGAGAAAAAACTGTGGAAACAGTCGAATATCAAACCGGCAGGTTCCTGGTACCAGGAAGTGGGTACCGGAATGGGACAAGCGCTGAAAATAGCGAGTGAAAAGCAAGGTTATATCCTTACGGACCGCGCTACGTATTTGGCGCAGGCCAAGAACATTGGCCTACCCATCCTCGTAGAGGGAGATGCCAAGCTATTGAATATTTATCATGTCATGGAAGTCAATCCGGCTAAATACAGCAAAGTCAACGCAGCCGGGGCAAAAGCGTTCGCTGACTTCTTGCTGTCAACGGAAGGTCAATCGATCATTGCTTCGTTTGGGAAAGATAAGTTTGGCCAGCCGTTATTCTTTGCCGATGGCAACAAAACCGATAAAGATTTTGGATTATAATTCGAGGCAGGAATTTTATGGATAGTATTTGGCAGGGCTTTTGTGAGGCGGTACGGTTATTGGCAGCCGGTGACCCGGAGGTATACGAAGTGGTGTTGCTGAGCCTGCAGGTCTCTGGGCTGGCAACGGCAATCAGCGTTATTCTTGGTGTCCCTTTTGGTTTGTGGCTGGCTCTGAATGAATTCCGCGGCAAGCAGCTCATCCTGAGTTTTGTCAATTTTGGGATGGGCCTGCCGCCTGTTGTCGTCGGCTTGTTTGTCAGTTTACTGTTGTGGCGGTATGGTCCGCTGGGCATGTTGGGCTTGATGTATACGCCGATAGCGATTGTGATTGCCCAGGCCGTGATTGCCAGCCCCATTATTGCCGGACTGAGTTTTGCCGCTATCGGAAGCTTGGAGCCTAAACTTCGCCTGCAATTTCTATCGCTGGGGGCCACTAGACTGCAAACGAATTGGTTGCTGATCAAAGAGGCCCGCCTAGGTCTGATGGCGGCTGTGATGGCTGGCTTTGGCGGTGTGGTGTCGGAGGTCGGTGCATCAATGATGGTCGGCGGCAATATCCGGGGCGAAACGCGCGTATTGACAACGGCGACCGTAATGGAGGTCGGCAAGGGGAATTACGAGATGGCATTGGCTCTTAGTTTTGTTCTGCTGATTGTGGCGTATGGTGTGGTCGCTATCTTGACGTATTCACAAAACGGTCGAAGGCAGGATGCAGGATGAGTGCAGCAATTATTGACATGCAAGATATAAAATCGTACCGGGGGCAAAAACCGGTCCTCGACATTCCGGCCTTGCAGATTACGGCCGGAGAGTTGGTTTCGGTGATTGGACCCAATGGTGCCGGGAAAAGCACTTTGTTACAGGTAATCAACTTATTGCTTCCCTACAAGACAGGCCGACTCCAATTGTTTGGCGAAAATGCAGGGGATAATCCTCTTGGGTTGCGACGGCGCTGCGCGATGGTTTTTCAGGATTCGCTGTTTGTTAAGGGAACTGTATATGCGAATGTGGCATTGCCGCTTCAGATGAGAAATATGCCATCACCCCTGGTAACAGAACGGGTTATGGCTGTCCTGGAAATGTTCCATTGTACGCATTTGGCGCACCGGCAGGCACTGCGGCTGTCAGGCGGCGAGGCAAAACGCGTTTGCCTCGCGCGGGCTTTGGCGTGTGAGCCGGAGTTGCTGCTGTTGGATGAGCCGTTTGCGGCTTTGGATCCGGCGACCCGTAAAAATCTGTTGGTTGAATTGCGTCAGGTGGCGGAAACCAAGAAAATGACGGTCGTATTCGTCAGCCATAATTTGAATGATGTATTGCGGTTTACAGAGCGGGTTATCGTGATGGAAAACGGCGCAGTGGTTCAGGAGGGGCATCCGGGCGAGGTAATACGCCGGCCGGCCAGCCGGGCGATTGCGGAATTGGCCGGGATGGACAATATCCTGTCTTGTGAACTGGAGAGCGCATCTGGTGCTAATCGTATTTTACTGGGACAAGGGCGTACGGTAATAGACTATCCAATTACCATCCCTGATCAGGCGAAATATTGCTGTCTGCCAGGAGATATTTTTCAAATGGAAGATCGTTCCCGCCCAGCCGATCCGCATCAAATTCGCTGGGCGGGAACGGTACGCCAGATCATTCCCGGAATTGGCGTTTATCAAGTGGTAGTGGAAACGGACGGTCTGATTTTGAATTTGCGTCTCGCGCGGGAACAAGCAGAGGATTTAAAAATAGCACAAGAAATTTTGTTTTCTTTTGCAGCGGAGGAAATTCATTTGATTTGAAGTTTTTACGAAGGACGATTTTCTGAAGAAATTACCGATAAAAGTTGAATTTATTGTAAAATGATGGTATGCTGATTTTTGGTTATTGAAAATATATTTATATATAATAGATTGACTCACTAACTCAACTGGCAGAGCATCTGACTCTTAATCAGAGGGTTCGGGGTTCAAATCCCCGGTGGGTCACCAGCAAAATCAAGGGTCGGCAGAGATGCAGGCCCTTTAGTTATGTCAACTGTCCCTTAAGTTGTCCCTTGGTACTCATAAATTGACACAAATAAAGACAAATTATCTCCAAAAAGGGAGAAATATTTATAAGAAAAATGCTGCAGCGGAGTGGATAAAGTTGGCAGAAGATAGGAAGCAGATTGAATAGTTGCATAGCCCGGAGTGGAAGGATGCCAGGTTATTTTTTTGTGCGTGAAAAATAGGAAAGCCGTGCCCCCGGTACAACGCACGGCTATGCAGCTAGGGGGTTATATAAGCCGCAGATCGCATTATCGGTTTACTCCTATTTGAGTGGAAGTCAAAAAAGTTGGCAGATGGCTTCAACTGTCGCTTTTTTTACTTATTACACATTATTAAAAAAAGGATTTGTAAGACCGATGTAAAAAGTAGTAAATAACATAGCAAATTGGAAGTGATTGCTGGCGATGAATATTAGCGAATTTTTTATAAAAATTATGATACTGTTTATTCCTGGAATAATTGCTTATACAATAATAGATAGTTTAACAGAAGACACAAAAAAAGAATTCCATTACAGAGCATCGTATTCTCTAATATTAGGATTTTTTTCATACATGTCGTTTTATTTTTTTCTTAAATTAAAGTATGCAGAAGTTGATTTTTCGTTTTTCAGAACCGTTGTCAATCAAGATGGATTAAATTTTATAGAAATATTTTTTGTTTCATCTTATTCTATTTTAGTAGGATTGCTAGGCTCTTTCCTTATAAATTATAAAGTCTTACATTGGATCGCGCGTGGATTAAAAATAACACGTAAATTCGGAGATGGAAATGTATGGAATTATCTTATGAACTCCAGCGAGCCGACAGATTGGGTTGTAATCAGAGATAGAGAAGCGAATTTAATGTATACAGGATGGGTCGCTGCGTTTTCAGCAGCAAATGAAAAGGATGAATTATTTATTAGAGATGTAGATGTATATCAAAATGATACAGGAAATTTATTATATAATACGCCGGCAGTTTATCTGGGATGTTCAAAAGACAGTTTAATTATAGAATTCCCTAATATAAATTTGGAGCCTCAAAAATCGACATTCATAATGAAAATTAAGGAAGTGATTAGCCGTGTCAAACGTTCCTTCTCAAGGAAACCGAGATAAACCAATTAATGAAGGCTGGATAAAAAAAGGGCTTACAAATAGCAAGCCATCCACACCTAAACCGCCACCTCCCAAAGGGCAAGGACCAAAACCAACAGGAGGTAATCCGCTATGAAATCACCTAACAACCCAGGAAGACCAACTCAGCAACATATTAAAAACGGATCTACCAAACCCAGACCGACAACTCCTAGGCCAACACCGCCTGCTGGACAAACCGGAAAATGATTCTAAACAGTAATATATCCGAATTAAAATTTTTAAAAATTAGCAATTGGTGTGCAATTAATAGGAATAAAAGATAGGTTCTTATTATATTTTGCAAAAACATGATAAATTAATGCAGGATAATAGAAAATCGTAGCAAATAATATTACAATACATAGATTATAGCAGTATAATATAGGTACATACATTATTTAACAGAATTTTGCCAGTGCGATTTTATGGAATACAGGGGAATTTTATATGACGATTGCAATTACAATCAAAGTAAATGATGGAGTAGTTATGGCTACTGATAGTGCAGCAACTATATTTTCAGGGGTCGGTAGAGCGGACTATATTTATGATAATGCAAACAAACTTTTCAATCTTTACAAAGGGCTTCCGATAGGGGCACAAGTCGCTGGGCTTGGTAGTATCGGTCAGGCATCCATAGGTACTCTAGTTAAAGATTTTAGGAAACTCATTACTACGCCTAATACAAGCTTTTCGATAGACCGGTGCCAATACACTATTCAAGACGTAGCGGAAAAGTTTAAGAGGTTCATAGTTGATGACCATTATAATCAAGCATTTAATGGAGTACCTGTTGATCAACGACCTTATATTGGGTTCCATATTGCAGGATATTCTTCGGGGCAACCATTTGCTGAAACCTGGAAAATTTGTGTAGTTCAAGGTCAATGTGCAGGACCGACTTTAGTTACTTCGCAGACGCAAACCGGCGCTTGTTGGGATGGAGAATTTGAACCAGTTTTTCGCTTAATGTGTGGCTTTGGAACAGGAATTTTTGAAATACTAAAAGCTCATGGGATTGACGATGCCAAAATACAGGAAATTGTTGATCAATGCAGAGTGGATTTAGATGCAGGGTTTGTAACAGCTCCTATGCCTATACAAGATGCTGCAGAGTTGGCTGTTTTTCTTGCGGAAATGGCCGTAAAATGGGCAAAATATCGTCCGGGAGTAAATTCCATTGGTGGCCCAATAGATGTTGCAGCGATCACTAAACATGAAGGTTTTAAGTGGATTAAAAGAAAACATTATTTCGAACCTGCATTAAATTTGAAGGAGGGATTTGGAGATGCTTGACTTATATTCAGTAAGTTACTGTGCTTCGAAACCAGGCAGAACAACTCGTTCATCTAATACAAAACAAAAACCAATATCTTCTTCTTGTGGTAACTACTTTTATAATTGCATAAATTATCAAGACGGTTTCCCATCTCCTAAGGCTATAAATCCGCCCAAAAAAATAAAGTCTTGAGTTTACTGACTGTATTTTATAGTATTAATTTTAACTACTTATAAATGAGCTGGCTATATAGCTGGCTCATTTTTTATATTCGCATAATTGGCTAATGGGTACAGAAAAAACTTAGTTGGGTGGGAATGAGAGCAGAGATTTGCTGATGTGGAGGTTGGTTTATAAAAAGAAAACAAATGAAAATGAAAAGCAGGCCATTATTTGGCCTGCTTTTTTTGATTCTCTTTAGCTTTTGCGGTTGCTTGTTGCATGAAAGTTTCAAGCTTATTAGCGGTTTCTTCTTCGGCTGATTTTATTAGGTGAGAATATACAAGTTGAGTTGTGGTGCTGTTGGCGTGACCAAGTTTTCCGGCGACTGTACGAAGATCAACACCGGCTGTAATTAAGTATGTAGCAGCCATATGCCGAAAAGCATGTGGTGTAAGGTGAGGTAACCCGTTTGTTTAATGCATAATAAAAAGGGACAAAGTTGCAAACGAAATTCCCCACTATTGCAGAGGTAAATCCTCGCTATTGCAAAAGGCCATTGCCAGCAATT